>DAISKX010000311.1:0-5014 GCA_036820725.1 Nitrospiraceae bacterium | reverse complement strand
AGAGCACCGCCCTGAAATTGGGCACTACGACGGCCCCTACTGATCGCCGATAAGGCAACGCATCCTGCACTATGGGCCACAATTTCCCGACCAGAGATTATGACTATGCCTTTGTCATGACCTTTAACGCGAAGCTCATACCCATCACAGATAAATCGTGTATTTCTAAAGCACATGTCCATTTTTTCAATGATGATACCGTTAGGAGGATTGCAAAGAATTTGCAGGCTGATGATTGACAGCTTAGTCTTGAATACAATCCTACCTCCGGTACATTCCATATCCCAATTGCTAGTCTCACCAAACCATTCGTTTCTCGAAATCCTAAAGAGAAGATTTCCGGAGTCGTCATAGAACTCGCCCGATAACCGATAGGGGGATCCTGATTGTTCGGGTGGTTCGATCGACAGCAAGATAGTTTCATCAACCCGTAGAATAGTTTCAATGTTGACAACCTTGACAGTTCCAATCCAGACCGTCAAATCCCGTCGTCCAATATCAAACGCATCGTGGCATTTCCCTTGTCGAATACAAAAAGGATCATGTCTGGCCTCTTTTATTTTTTCTTTAGACCAAAACCCTCGTGTAACTCGCCCATGACAGCTTCCACACAAGAGTGCATATTCTCGGGATCATGACTCTCTGCGTTATGAAACTCTGGCTCAATGTGTTCGTAGGTGACGATGGCGAAGCCGCAACAGACACATCCAAACCCACAAGCTTGTCTTACCTGCCTTTTAACATCCTCCGGGATCGTCCTGCTTAATCCATGCTTGTTGTACGTATCTGGCATAGGCGAATTGAAGAGATAAGCGTGGGAGTTATGTATCATTTCCGTGCTTCGTGCGGTAGGGGGCTCCGATAAATTTGCCGAGCAGGCCCGTCTTGCATCATGAATCGCACGACGGAGCGTAGCCAAGCTCGTAGTACTGTGCCACCTGGGCGGTGGTGCCGGCGACCTTATGAGCGAGGTAATGCTGGTGTGCGAGGAAGGAGAACCAGCGAGGCCCGACCGTCGCGCATTGTCGATTTTCAGAAGTGGCCAGCCGCGCTTGTCCTGCATCGCGAATCGTACGAAGGTTCGGGCACCGCACTTGCCGAGCAGATGCGGTCGCTGAAAGCGACGGCGAGCACTGTTCGAAGTTCCGTTCAAGCTGGCTTGAAACGGAACAAGTTGTGCAGTCGAGCAGATGCGAGGCTTAGTGCGGTCGAACCGCAGTACTGAGCAGGGCAGGACAGGGCGGCGGGATCTTCACACTGAACTCATGGAGAATGACAATGCCGGGGAAGGTTTCACCGACCAATGCATGATGGCGCCGCCGAGGACCGCACGCCGTTCGTCAGCCGAGGGTCACACATTGAATCTGAAATACACCACATCCGCTTCTTTGATCACATATTCTTTCCCTTCGAGCCGGAACAACCCCTTTTCCTTCACCTTGGCCTCCGACCCGCAGGCTAAGAGATCATCGTAGTGATAGACCTCGGCACGGATGAAGCCGCGTTCCATGTCTGTGTGGATCTTTCCAGCAGCCTGGGGTGCCTTCATCCCATCTGGAATGGGCCAGGCGCGAGATTCGACTTCGCCCGCCGTGAAAAAGGTGACGATGCGGAGCAGTTGGTAGGCTTCTCGTGTGAGTCGGACCAGACCGGATTCGGTCAGTCCCATTTCTTTAAGAAAGTCTGCCCGTTCGGCTTCCGGCAACGAAGAGAGTTCTGCTTCGAGCTGGCCGCAGATCGTGACCACACGCGCCCCGCGCTTCTCAGCAAACTCCCGCACCACCTTGACCATGGCCTCGTCGGCCTGAGCGTTTTCCGCGACGTTGGCCACGAACAATACCGGCTTGGCCGCGAGAAGCTGGAACTCCGCCAGCATCGCGCGTTCCTCAGGCTGGTAGGATAAATTGCCGAGCCATTCACCTTTGTCGAGGAACCCGATCAGCTTCTGTACGAATGCGAGTTCCGCCGCCGCCTTCTTATCCCCAGCCCGCACTTTTTTTTCCGTCTTTTGTTTCCGGCGATCGAGCGTGTCGAGGTCGGCCAACATCAGCTCGGTTTCAATTGTTCCGATGTCGCGAATCGGGTTGATCCCGCCGCTCACGTGGACTACGTCTGTGCCTTGGAAGCAGCGTACGATGTGAAGGAGCGCATCGACTTCGCGGATGTGGCCGAGAAATTGGTTGCCCAGTCCTTCGCCTTTGCTCGCCCCCTCAACTAGCCCGGCGATATCCCGTACCTCGAGCGTACTGTACGTGGTCTTTTTCGACTGAAAGATATCGGTCAGCACGGCAAGCCGAAGATCCGGCACGAGGGCGATTCCGGTGTTTGGATCGACCGTCGCAAACGGATAATTCGCCGCCAGCGCGCCGCCGCCTGTGAGGGCGTTATAGACCGTCGTCTTCCCGACGTTTGGCAATCCGATCATGCCGCAACAAAGACCCATGCTCAGCCCAATGAGGAATGGGGAATGAGAAATGAGAAGTGTCTCCTCAAAATTCTTCGATCCCCATGTCCACATCCCTCATTCGCATTTCTGTTCGCATTCCTCACTCCACATTCCTCATTCCTCATTTAGTTCTTCCTTCTCCCGCACATTAAACTGATTCATCGCAGTGGCGACGCCTCGGTGCAGGAGCAGCTCCAGCGCATCCACCGCTCGTTCGAGACAGGGCTCGTGCACGTCCATCTCATCCTTCGTCACCTCTTCAAGCACATAGTCCGCTGAGTCTTGCCCTGGGGCCGGCCGGCCAATCCCGATCTTCACCCGCACGAATTGCGAGGTCCCCAGCGCCTCGATCACGGATCTGATCCCATTATGCCCGCCATGTCCGCCTGCCTGCCTGATGCGCAGGCGTCCCGGGTCTAAATCCAGATCGTCGTGGACGACTACCAGGTTTTCGGGAGTGAGGTCTAGTTCACGGAGGAGACCTTTTAGAGGAGAACCGGTGAGGTTCATCCAATCGAGGATACCGGCAAGTTCTACCAACTTGGAACCTGCGCGGCCGGCACCACGCTGGGCAACGGCTCGTCGGCTCAGAGGGATGGACCACCGCGCCGCTGCCCGCTCGATGACCCAGTAGCCGGCGTTGTGACGCGTCCGGCTATAGGCAGCACCGGGATTGCCCAGTCCCACGATGAGGTGCAAGGCTACTTCTTCTTCTCAGGTTCCTTCTTCTCAGCCTTGGGTGCCGCTGCGGCACCGGGTTTCCCTTCACCTGCTTTCGCTTCTGCAGCAGGAGCGCCGGGTTTTGCTGCCGCGCCCTCCGCGCCGGTCACCCCTTCTACCGCGGCCTTCCCCTTTGTCAGTACTTCAGGCTCTTTCGCACCTTCGGGTGCGGCTGCGCCGCTGGTCAACAATGCTTCGAGTTTCGCATCCGACATCGGCGCCGCCACGCTGACCACCATCTGGTCCGGGTCATCAAGAAAGCGCACGCCTTCCGGCTTGGGAATCTCTTTCAGATGTATTCCCTGATTAATATTCAGATGGGAGGCATCGACTTCGATGGAATCCGGCATTGCGGACGGAAGGCACTCGATGTGAATTTCCCGCGTATTGTGATGCAAGATACCGCCGTCCTTCACTCCAAGCGGCTGCCCCCCGGTAAGATGTACCGGCACCTTCACACGAATGGGTTTATCCATCAGGACTTCGAACAGGTCTGCGTGAAGCACTTCACCTGTGACCGGATCGACCTGGTAATCCCGCAGGAGGGCAATGCGCTTCAATTTGGCGCTGGCTCCATTGACGCTCAGCGAGATCAACGAGGTGGAAGCGGCATGCGATCGTAAAATTTTCACGAGATCATCGGGATTGGCGACAAGCAGCAAACACTCGCCTTGACCATACAGTACGGCCGGGACTTTGCCTGCTCGACGCAACTGACGGGCCGGTCCCTTGCCCACTCCCTGCCTTAACTCCACTGCCAGATCGAATTTCATCGTCCTCCCTCCCCCTCAACTCCGCTTGAATCACTCGGGCTATACGAACAGCGAACTCACAGACTCATCCTCATGAATGCGACGGATCGCCTCGCCTAACAAGGGCGCGACGGACAACACATTGAGCTTCGGACATTTTGCTTCCTTGCCTCGCAGAGGGATCGTGTCGGTCACGACCACCTGCGCCAGACATGATTTCTGTAACCGTTCCAATGCCGGACCGGAAAGGACCGGATGTGTACAGCCGGCCCAGACCTCTCGGGCGCCCTTATCAAAGCATGCCTGCGCGCCTTGCACAATCGTTCCGGCCGTATCGATCATATCGTCGAGCAGGAGCGCGCTTTTCCCTTGTACATCGCCGATGATATTCATCACCTGCGCCTGGTTAGGACCCTCCCGTCGTTTGTCGATAATCGCCAGATTGGCCTGGAGTCGCTTGGCGAAGGCGCGAGCGCGCTCCACGCCTCCGGCATCCGGGGAAACGACCACCAGATCCTGCAGCTTTCGTTTCGTGATGTAATCCATCATCACCGGCAATGCATAGAGGTGATCTACCGGGATATTGAAGAACCCCTGAATTTGGCCCGCATGAAGATCCATAGTCAGCACCCGATCAGTGCCTGCGGTGGTGATCAGATCTGCAACCAATTTGGCCGAGATCGGCACACGCGGCTGATCCTTCCGGTCCTGCCGTCCGTATCCGAAGTAGGGAATCACCGCCGTGATGCGATTGGCCGACGATCGTTTGAGCGCATCGATCATGATCAAGAGTTCCATGATCGAATCGTTGACCGGCGCGCAACAGGACTGGGCGACAAAGACATCGGACCCCCGCACGTTTTCTTCAATCTTCACCCGGACTTCTCCGTCGCTGAACGACGAGACCGTCGCTTCACCCATGCGAATTCCCAGATATCCGCAGATGGCATGCGCAAGCGCAGGATTGGCGCTGCCTGAGAAGAGCTTTAGTTCCCTACTCATCAACCCTCAGACGTCAGTGTCTACCGGTTCGACTGATCAAGAAATCGTGAACGGTTCGTCCAGAACGGCGGGCACAGGCGGCCGGCTAACACAC
>DAISKX010000310.1:0-5022 GCA_036820725.1 Nitrospiraceae bacterium | reverse complement strand
AGATCCTTCCTCGTCTTACGGCACGGCTCAAGGGGCGTGCCTTTGAAATCCATCTATTGGGCAAGGGAACACCGGCCGCAGCCGTCGCGCCTTGCCTCGCCGATGCGCGAATCAAGATTCGCGGGTGGGTGGACGATATCCATGAGGAGTTTCGGTCGGCAGCTGCGTTTCTCGTGCTTACGAATGTCAGCTCGGATTTTTTGGTCGGCAATACGAGAATTCTTCTCGCCTGGGCGCTGGGAGCCTGTGTCATCCTGCACGAAAACAGCCAGCTTGCCATGCCTGAGATCGAGCATAACGTCAATTCGCTTCTCGGTCGAACTCCCGAGGAACTCGTGGAGCTGATTCTTGACGCAGCAGACGACGAGGTGCTCCGCCGGCGCATCGGAGAGGGAGGCATAAGGACATTCGACACCTACTACCGGTCGGATGTGGTCGTTCCCAAAATGCTCCGGCTGGTGGGTGAGATGGTCGACCGAGCTCGATCGGCTCAGGGTCTCCGCGCGTAACCAAGCGCGACTCCCCATCCTATGAATAATCCAGTAGACGCAACGAACCAACTCGGAAGTCAGGTGAAGAGGGGATCTTGAGAAAAGCCATCGCAAGTCGGATAGGAGAAGGTCTGGCTGCATTTCTCCCGGATTTCGTGTGTGCGGCATTCGCCAAGCGGCTGGCCGAGCGAAGCCCCCAGCTGCTGTTGGAAGCCCTTGGACCGAAATTGAACCGTAGTCCGTCACTCGACACCATGCCATTCGACCTCTCACCCACCGGGCCGCTACAATTCGAGGATCTGGCCGGTCTTTTTGCGAGCACGTCCCTGGATCACGGGGTCATCGCGATGACTGTTCGGCAAACCGCGTATTTGTTCGGCTTGGTACGGCGCATGAAGCCTCGGAAGATCATCGAAATCGGGCGGTATAAAGGAGGATCGACGGTCGCCATTGCCGCAGCCATGATGGGAGAGGGTGAATTCTGGTCTATTGACATCGGCGAGAAGGAAGCCCGCCTTCATCAGCGCGGTGCCACGCGCACCTTCGACGACGAAATCCGTGATATCTGCGCCCGCTTTGGTCTGCGTGTCACCCTCTTGGTCGGCGATTCCCGAACCCTCGAGGTGAACACTGGAGAGGTGGACCTCGTCTTCATCGACGGTGACCACAGCTATGAAGGAGTCCGGAATGATTTCGAGCGATTCGGCCGTCGCGTGAGAATTGGAGGGGCCGTGCTCTTCGATGATGCGTGCGATGAAGCCATGTTCCACACTCATTCGGAAACCGTGGGAAGACTCCTTCAGGAGATCGTGGCGCAGCAATCGTATCGTCTGGTAAAGTCGGTCAATCGCTTAGCTCATATCGAACGCATACACTAAGGGTGAACTCGTGATGGTGGGTATTTTCGGAGCCGGGCGAAACGGCTCATCACTTCTGATGCGGCTGCTGGACGGCAGTCCCGGTTTGTGGATCTATCCCATCGAACTCAATTACTTGCGAGCGTTTGCGCCCCGTTCGGTTAAAGCCATGGTCAAGCGCATGGTCTTAGCCTCTGCATCGAAGTTACCGGGTGGCTCAAGCTCGCCCTTCGAAAATCGGCGGCGACAAGTGTGGCATGATTGGGTCGCTCAACAGATGCGCGGGCTGAAGGAAACCTACCTCGATGAGCTCGTTCAACCCATTGCAGTGAAAGGCGACCCTCTTGAAACGGTCATGGAGCGCATCACCGGAGACGTGGTGCGCGACCTGGAGTCATACCTCGACGCGATCCGGTCCTGCTATGACGAGCGGCGTCTTCCGGCGATTCCGCTGCTGATGTTCAAATCCATCGAGGTGTCCGAACTCTCACGCTATGACCAATTGTTTCCCGACATGAAATTCATTCATATCATGCGGCATCCGTATTCAAATTACAGCTCACTGAAACGGACCGACATGGTCTTGAAGCAGAAACCCTTCTGGTTTCAGGGTGGCGACATTCTCAGACTCCAGTTGGAGTCACGGTGGATCCCGCATGTTCGGTTTGCGCTCGACGGCCTTGCGGCCGATCCCTCGCGACACTATCTCGTTCGGTATGAAGACCTGTGCACGTCGCCGGAACGCATCGTGACGGAGATGTGTTCGTGGCTGGGGGTGAGTCCTCCCGAGGAACCAACTCTGCAAACGGTGCTCGGGGGCAGACGCACGAAGTCGTTACCGATCAATTCGAGCTTGAAAGGTGTCGACACTCCGGCGCAGGTGGTCTCCGATATGGCGAAGGAATACAGGTATGACGACGTGTTGACCGAACGTGAGAGGGAGTTGATTTTGCTGCGAACCTATGAGCTCGGCCGAGAGATTGGGTATTTTTCGATCAAGGACAAAGCCCTGGTGCCGGCGAAACTTAAATTATTGCAGCACTGGCTCGTCCCCGATCGATGGGAATACATGAATGCGTCGTCACGGATTCGTCTGATCCGCGCGCTGATACAACGCCGGCTGTATCTCTGCCGAATCCTGCTCTCGCCGCTCACGTAGCACGGCTCTTCTTGTGGTGAAACGACATGAAGCTGTCCGTTCGAGACAAGACCATGTTTCAGACGATCTTCGCTCCATCCGCCGATGAAGTACGGACGTTGCTGGGATATGTCCAGTATTTGTGGGAGCACCGTGTCGTTGATCAAATGGCTGCGCATCCGCTGTATGCGCCGTCTGCCTTATGGAAACAGTGGGCAGGACAGACGTTTACGGGATTTTCCTTGGAGAAGATCATTCTGCAAGGCGGCCACGCCTTCCCATCTTCGGTCGAAGTCGGCCTGGGTGGAGAGGCGGAAAATGGGAGATTTCGATGGCGGCGCGGTCTCGGAATGTTGCTCGGAGGGAGCGCGGAGGATCGGGGCCGGCAGGGACGGGATCCGGCCTGGTTGCAGGAACGGTTCAATCGCTTCTATCCCCAAGTCGGCATGTGCCCTGAGCATGAACGGTGGTATGCCTGGCATCCCAATCCATATTTTCGCTGCCGTGAAGCGTATGTGCTGCGAGAAAAGAGCCCGCTTCCCATGAGTATGCTGGAAGTGGGCGGGGGCGCTTGCGTGAATGTCGCGTTTTATCACAGCCTCAATCCCAAAATGCATTCAACCATCGTCGATCTTCCCGAGACGGTCATGGTCGGATATTGCTTTTTAAAGACGGTGTTTCCCGAGATGCGAATCGAATTGCCGCATGAGGCGGGCAGGGAGCCAGCGGAGGGGCACCCGGAGGTGAGGTTTCTTTTGCCGACACAGGCTGAGATGGTGCAAGACGGCAGCATGGACTTTTGTTTCAATATGTCATCGTTCCAGGAAATGACGATCACCACGGTGAATCATTATCTCCGGTTCATGTGCAGGAAGCTCAAACCGGGAGGAACGCTGCTGTCCGTGAACCTGGAAACATCCCGCTATCTCGAAGGAAATGCATTGAAGAATTACGACTTTGCCGAGTACCATGCTTCACCGCGCACACAGCCGGCGCCATTCGGCACCGATCTCGTGGGGCATATTCAGGGTCTCCGGATGGTGCACACGGAAGTCACAAGAAAATCCAAATCCGGAGAGATGCAGGAACTATGATGCGCGCCCTAGCCGTCGTTCCCGCACGCGGCGGATCCAAATCGATTCCGCTGAAGAATATCCGGGTTCTGGACGGAGTTCCCTTGATGGCCTTTACACTCCTCGCGGCGAAGCATGCAAAACACCTCGACCGCTGTATCGTTTCGACCGACCATCCCGATATCGCCAAAGTTGCGCGCAATTACGGAGCCGAAGTGATTGAACGGCCGGCCGAACTGGCGACGGATCAAGCGCCGACGGAGTGGGCGCTTCTGCATGTTCTGGAGGTATTGGGAAGGGAAGGGTACAGGCCCGAGTATGTCGTGACCCTGGAACCCACCTCTCCACTCAGGACCGCGGCACTGATCGACCGGTGTATTGAGGCTGCGATGGAGCATCCGGATGCCGATTGCGTGCTTACGGTGGGCGAAACTCGCAAGTGTTACGGGAGGCTTTCGGGTGGACGCTTCGAGTATCTATTCCCAGATCAACCGCGTCGCCGGCAGGATCGCCAACCGTTGTACGAGGAAAGCAGCACGGTGTATGTGACGAGGACGAGCGCATTGGAACGGGACCGGTCGGTCCTTGGCACGACCCGGTATGGCGTCATCGTGGACGATCCGCGTGAAGCGATCGATATCAACGAACCCTTGGATTTCCTCGTGGCTGAAGCGGTACTCGTACAGCGCCGTCTGGAGGAGCACCATGTCTGATATCGAACCGATTGCCATCGGCCCTTATCGCATCGGACCGAATCATCCTCCGTTGGTCATCGCCGAGGCGGCGGTGAATCATCAGGGCGATTTTGAAACAGCCAAACGCATGGTCTATATCGCCCATGCCATGGGAGCGCATATCATTAAGTTTCAGGTCCACGTCCTGGACAATGAAATGCTCCGTGACACGCCGCAATCGGCGAATTTCGCCGAACCACTCTATGTGACGCTGGACAAAACCAACCTCTCCATCGATCAACACCGCCGGCTGAAGACGCTCTGCGAGTCGCTCGGGATACTGTACCTCTGCACTCCTTTCAGCCGGGTGGGAGCCGACCTCCTTGAGGAGCTCGGAGTCGTGGCGTACAAAACCGGTTCCGGCGAGTTGACCAATCTGCCGCTCATCGAGCATATCGGCCGGAAGGGTAAGCCTATGATCGTGTCTACCGGCATGTGTTCAATCGAAGAGGTGGGAGAGACCGTCGCATTGTTGCGTCGGCTGAACACGCCGTTTGCCCTGACCCATTGCGTATCCGCTTATCCCACTCCCTACGACCGGGTGAACCTGGGCATGATCGCCAGATACCGGGACCTCTTCTCCGTACCGGTCGGGCTCTCCGACCACTCCCGTGGTATCTATACCGGCATCGGCGCCGCGGCCCTCGGAGCCTGTGTCATTGAAAAGCATTTCACGCTGGACCGACAGCAGCCGGGACCGGATCACCCTGTCTCCATCGAACCCGACGA
>DAISKX010000309.1:0-5030 GCA_036820725.1 Nitrospiraceae bacterium | reverse complement strand
CAGGAACCGTTGCTCGGCGCACAGTTGGCACGAGCCGATCGAGTGCTGATTCATTGTTTCGACGGTGCGATCACCGCTTGTATCCATGCCGATCGCCCCCGGGACTATACAGTCCTCTACCAGTCCGTGGCGTTTGCCCAGAAACATGCACAAATGCTTTGGAATCAACTCGCCGCCTCTCAGCGACTGGATTGGTTTCAGCACATCACAATGCACAACGATCTGGAGACTGCTCGAACGGTGAAGGAGACGGGATATGATCTTGTCTATGAATGGATTCCCTTCGCCGCCTTCAATGAGGCATCTGAACTCAAAGAGATGGTCCGGGTGTTGCACCACCGGATGGACATGGGTGCCTTGGCCTATGTGGTGGGACCTGACAGCTTATCCACGCTGCTGCGGCAGCAAGCGATCCTTGCGATAGAGATGTGTCGATCCGTCGATAGCCTGCCGACCGTTCACATACACCGCAATATCCTACCAAGGACGAGATTGAAAACAGGGCTCACATTGTATCGCCTCCGGCGACAAGCGTAGCCCGCATTATTCATGAAGGTTCGTCGCGAAAGGGTCTAGACGAGAAGCGAAACGGGCATTCGGAGGTGCGAAGCCCTGAAGCATACTCGTGCAGTATGTTGAAGGAATGAGCGCCGAGACTGTCCGTTGCAGCCGCGTATCTGCGCTTGCAGTAGAAGCTCATGAATAATGCGGGCCAGGATTCGTCTCCGAGGGTGATGACGAGCTCTGGGTGGCTGATCCGGGCTCCCGTCGACTGTAAAATTCGACGGAAAACCGATGGCATCACCGTTCATGCCAGAGGAACTGGTACCTATGTTGATGTGATACTGAATAGCGGAAGCCCAAGCTCTGCTGCGGGATTCGGTTCTATTATCTCAAACAGATCGGCTTGATGGTGAGAGACATTCCGAACCATTGCTACTGTGCTGGAACGGACGTTCTGCGTGTGGGAAGGCATCAAGACATAGGAGTATAAACGCACTCCGAACATGTACGATTGGCTTCCCGATTACGACACATTTACTGCAAACTTCCTGTTGCAGTTGTTCGGACCCACGACCATCAAGCACGGAGATTCGGCCGGGATCGTGCTTCCAGTCCTCCTCCCGAAAGAATTCGCCCTCGAAGAACTCAAACCTCGTTCATCGCATGAACGGGCGCTGGCGGAACCGCATCATGTCGTGCGCATCTCGCGGTGGATGAGCAACTAGGATGAGGCCCATGCTCAGGTATTGTGTCCTGTCCGATTCTGGTACAATGCGGCCGTTCGGATTGTGTATCGTGCTCCATCGCCTCTGAATCTCGTTGATAGCATAAGGGTCGTCATCAGGCATTCGATATCCTCAAGTCGTATCACGATGGGCCTTTCAATGAACATGTGTGTTGGGTCGTATCGCACACGCGCACCTCGCTTCTCTGCAATGCGACGCAGGCAGTACCAGCGTCATCAAGATGAGGAGGGATCCACAATCGGACAAGACGGGTTTTCGCTCGTTGAAGTCATGATCGTGGTCGTGATCCTGGCTATCCTGGCCACACTGCTTGTGCCGCACGTGATGGGACGAACAGAAGATGCGAAGCGTGCGACTGCGAAGGCCCAAATCCAAAGTATCGAAAGCGCTTTGCAATTGTACCGACTGGACAACGGCCTGTATCCATCCAATGAACAGGGATTACAAGCATTGGTTTCAAAGCCGGCGACGGGACCGGCTCCAACGAATTGGAAGGCCGGCGGGTACCTTCAAAAGATCCCGGCTGACCCTTGGGGACATGCGTACAAATACTCCAATCCAAGTCCGCAAGCAGACTATGAAGTGGTGTCATTCGGTGCGGATGGAGTTCAAGGGGGGGAGGGAAGGAATGCCGACATCGTCAGCTGGAATCTCGACAAACAGTCATGATGAGCCCAAACTTCACGCATACACAACGGGAATGAGATGAATCGTAAATCGCCGCTCCATAGGCTCACTCCTCCATCCTTCCGTTGCTGAACTTTCGTCTCCCTCATTTTCTCGGGTCATTCGCGTCATCCGATACAGTCAGCCATTGATACTCGCTCCCGGCATCGTTGCTCAGCAGTTTGTTGGGTTTCCAGTTGCTCAGAGCGCATGCCTGGTTGGCTCGGGCAGATGGACCGTCCGCCCCAAGCCCAAGGTAAAGAGTCTTCTCGGCAAGCTCACCGGAAAAACTGGATGATTCGTGTCCTGGCTGATCGAGAGCAATTGAAGACCGGCTCAGGCGAGAAGAGTACTGTGTTTGGCGGAAGACGAGGATGGAGCTTTGAGGAGATCTCAGCATCATCGACTCGAGCCAACAGGGGTGCATTGGCCGTGAAGGATCAGCAGGCCTTGTTGTCGCATGTGGATCTGGTGGCTGATTCGGACATAGTCGAGGCCGATGCGACGGATAACCTGCACCTCGCTAGGAAAGACATCCCGTTCAGATCTCTCTCCGGTTCCATCCTTAGTCAGGTGACCTGTCTCTGGCAAAAGGGACACATGGACGGTGCGCTTTCCGTGAGGTATCGCCGCGTACACATCGGACATTCCCAAATAAAGGAGGATCGCACGGGACTGCTCAATGGAGCTGCCTTTGCTAAATCTGGTGTAGGTTCTATAGTCATGGCAATTGCAATTCCGTTATGGCCAAGTCTCAACCTTACCCATATCATGGCCGTTCTGGGTTCTTAAAAAGCCGAAAGGGGTCATCCTCTCCGTTTCCCGAAAGCGTTTCTTATTTCATGAGAAACGCTTTTGAATCTTCGCCCGATGCAGTAGTGACCGTCAGGATGGCCAACCCCTTCCGCCCCTGGGCAGGAACGGTGGCCGTAATGCGATCTTGTCCGTTGTGCTCAAATTTCGCAGCGTGGCCCGGTCCAAATGATACCGTGCGCAGACATCCCGGTGCGCCAAAGTTCTTTCCGGTGATCGTCACTTTTGCGCCGGCCGTGCCTTCATCGGGAGAGACTGATTCGATCTTCGGTGCGTCGCCATAGCATGCTTGCGCTTTGTCGACCGCATCGACTCCCGAGGGTCGAATGGCCCCGTCTTTGGATGGCGGTTTCGCGGTTGTTCCAGACTTGGGGGTTGTACTTTTGGGCTTCCCAGGTTTTACGGAGGCATCAGGTTTTTTCTTCTTCGCGGGTTTATTGTCCTCGGCTGCCAGTGTCATGGCCGGGTTTACGAGTGAAAGACCGGACGTGGTGAGAGCTATGGCAACAGCGAACGGAACAAGAAACAGCAGTGCAGATCGCATACCCGGCCTCCATGGATGGGGAAGAAAATTCGTTACAGTCGATGATCCGACATGAGTCTAATCCTCCAGCGTCGAAATATCACCCACATCCTGCCCAAGCTCTTTGGCCTTGAGCACACGTCGCATGATTTTTCCGGAGCGGGTCTTCGGTAGGGACGGAACGATGTCGATTTCCTGCGGGACGGCGATCTTACCGAGTTCCATTAGGACATGGTCCTTCATCGACTGGATCAAGGTGTTGCTCTCCTCATTCCCCTGCTTGAGGATGACAAAGGCCTTGATGGCTTCGCCGGCTGTTCGATGGGGTTTGCCGATGACGGCGGCTTCGGCTACGGCTGGATGACTGACCAGGGCACTCTCCACTTCGGCCGTTCCAATCCGGTTTCCCGCGACTTTGATCACGTCATCCGCACGGCCCATGAACCATAGATAGCCGTCCGCATCCTTGCGGCAGACGTCCCCCGCCGTATAGCAGCCGGGAATGGTATTCCAATACACCTTGTATCGGTCGGGATCCTTGTAAATTGTCCGCATCATCGACGGCCACGGCTTTTTGATCACCGCGAAACCGCCGACATTCGGAGGAAGGCTGTTCCCTTCTCGATCAACGACATCCGCCTCTATTCCAAAAAATGGCCTGGTGGCCGAACCAGGTTTCAATGGTACGCAGGGGAGGGGAGTCACGAGGATTGCCCCGGTTTCGGTCTGCCACCACGTATCCATAATGGGTTTATTACTTCCCGTGATCCGGTAGAACCATTCCCATGCTTCGGGGTTGATCGGTTCGCCGACACTGCCGAGCACCCGCAATGTGGAAATGTCATATTTTTTAGGCCATTCTTCTCCATATTTCATCAAGAGCCGTATGGCGGTCGGAGTGGTGTAAAAAATGTTGACAGCATATCGTTCGATGAGATCCCACCAGCGGCCAGGATTGGGATAGTCCGGTTTTCCTTCAGCGGTGAGGATCGTCGCGCCATTGAGCAGTGGGCCATAGACGATGTAGCTGTGTCCGGTGACCCAGCCAGGGTCGGCGACGCAAAAATACACGTCCTCGTCCTTTAGATCGAACACATATTTCGTTGTGATATAGGTACCGACCATGTAACCGCCGTGGACATGAACGACACCTTTGGGCTTGCCCGTGGTACCGGACGTATACAAAATGTAGAGCGGGTGTTCGGCATCCAGATGTTCCGCCGCACAGACTTGATTTTCGTGCTCGAGCCACTCCTGCCAGTCAATCTCTTTGGGTGATGATAGTGCGGCGCCCGGTTTCTCCCTCCGGACGACCACGACGGTTTTGACTGTGTCGCAGGTGGCTACTGCCTGATCGACCACTCCCTTTAAATTGATGACCTTGCCTCGATCGTAGCCCACATCTGTCGTAATGACGACGCGGGCTTCAGCATCCTGAATCCGGCTCGCCAGTGCGGGAGCGCTGAAGCCGGAGTACACCACACTATGAATAACGCCGATCCGTGCACAAGCCAGCATCGCTATGATCTGCTCGGGGATCTTCGGCAAATAGATGGTGACCCGATCGCCTTTGTTGAGACCAAGCGATTTGAGGGCATTGGCGCACCGGTTTACCTGCCGCAGTAACTCACCATATGTAAAGATGCGTTCTTCACCCGTCTCTCCGACCCAGATCACGGCGACCTTATTCTTACGCCAGGTATTAGCGTGCCGATCCAGGCAATTGTATGAAATATTACAGGAGGCCCCTACGAACCATTTCGCCGATGGGTATCCCC
>DAISKX010000308.1:0-5039 GCA_036820725.1 Nitrospiraceae bacterium | reverse complement strand
GGTCGGCGAAGTCTGCGCCATCCCGGTCGACCGTTTCCGTTTACCTGCTTCAATTGCCTGGAAGAAATTGTCGACGAATCTGAAGTGCGGGTCTCGGAAGAACTGGGCATTTGAGACCGTCGAAAACTATTCAAGAGAGAATCGCTCACTTCGATCTCCTCTCAGTGGAAATTGACGCAGCATCCGGGGTAAGGTGAGAGCTAGTTCTTAACCGGAACATCGAGGCATTTCTTGTCATCGTCCCGACAGCATAACAGCGGGCCAGGTTCCGACGGTCCGATCGTACCCGAACCATCCCACGCCGAGCGGGCGAGGACTCTGGTCCATCTGCAGCGAACGGGAAGTCTCTCCACTCTCTCGCGCAAGCAACCCGGCTGGCCGTTCGGCTCGGTGATGCCCTATGGGCTGGACGATCGAGGTCAGCCGATTTTTCTCATCAGTACCATGGCCATGCATACCCAGAATCTCCTGGGTGACGAGCGCGCCAGCCTGTTGGTCACTCCCGCTGACATCAGCGGCGATCCCTTGGGAGCTGCCAGGGTGACGTTGATGGGATCGGTGACGAAAGTATCAAAGGAGGACGTCGCCCAGGTTCGAGCGCTCTACCTAGCTCGACATACGAATGCCTCCTACTGGGTGGACTTCAATGACTTTGGTTTTTTCCGCATGGCGATAGCGGATATCTATTTCGTCGGGGGCTTCGGCTCGATGGGATGGGTCGCAGCGGGAGACTATACAGCGGCAGCCGTGGACCCGCTCGCCGATGAGGCGTCGGATCTGATCCGGGAAATCAATAAGGAACAAGCGGAGACGCTCTTGCTCCTTGCCAAGGTGTTTGGAAATGTGGACGCGCAGCAGGCGACGATGACCGCACTGGATCGGCTGGGCTTCCACCTGCGAATCAGGACCTCCGACCGGATGCAGGGAGGAAGAGTCGCCTTCACAAGCCCAGCGGCCAACGGCCAGGAGGTCAGAGCCGGGTTGGCCGGCATGGCTAGCCAGGCTCGTGAGGGACTACAAGCTCTCCACTCACTGTAGCACCCGTCAACCGTCATGCGTCATTCGTAAAGAAATGAAGAGCTGTTCTCGATTCTCGGTTGACGACTGACGTTTGGCGATTGACGGTGTTTTGGTACATGAACCATGAATGAAGAGGACGGCCTTTTGAATAGGGGAACGCATGGCGACGAACGATAAACAGGTGATTTTTTCATTGGTCGGTGTGGGCAAGGTCTATCCACCGAAGCGGCAGGTTCTGCGGGACATTTATCTCGGCTTTTACTATGGGGCCAAGATCGGGGTGCTGGGCTTAAACGGATCGGGAAAAAGTTCGCTGCTGAAAATCATCGCCGGGATGGATCCCAATTATGTCGGCGAGGTGACGCGCTCGAAGGGCTACAGCGTCGGACTCCTCGAACAGGAACCCCAGCTCGATACAAACAAGACCGTCAGGGAAGTCGTCGAAGAAGGCAAACAGGAACTGGTGGCGCTCCTCCACGAGTACGAAGCGGTGAGCAACAAGATCGGAGGGGCCTCCCCTGACGAGATGGAGAAACTCCTCGATAAGCAGGCGCAACTGCAAGAGAAGATCGAAGCGGCCAACGGGTGGGAGCTGGAGAATGAGCTGGAGGTCGCGATGGACGCGCTGCGCTGTCCCGCGCCCGATCAAAAGATTGATGTCCTGTCGGGCGGTGAAAAACGCCGGGTCGCTCTCTGCCGTTTGATGATTCAAGAGCCGGATATTCTATTGCTCGACGAACCGACCAACCACCTCGATGCCGAATCGGTCCAATGGCTCGAACAGCATCTGCAGCAATATAAAGGCACCGTCATTGCCGTCACGCATGACCGCTACTTTCTCGACAACGTGGCGGGCTGGATTCTCGAACTGGACCGTGGCCATGGCATTCCCTTTCAAGGCAATTACACGTCTTGGTTGGAACAGAAGCAGGAACGGCTGGAGAAGGAGGAAAAGGCCGAGTCGAAACGCCGCAAGACGTTGGAGCATGAATTGGAATGGATTCGCATGTCGCCGAAGGCGCGTCAGTCGAAAGGCAAGGCACGGCTCAACCGGTACGAGGAACTGGTCAATCAGACACAAGACCACCGGGCCGAAGATCTGGAGATTTACATTCCGCCGGGGCCGCGACTGGGCGACGTCGTCGTGGAGGCGAAAGAGATCGCCAAGGCATTCGGGGACAACGTCCTCTACGAGAATGTGAACTTCAGTCTTCCCAAAGGGGGGATCGTCGGCGTGATTGGCCCCAACGGCGCGGGCAAGACGACGATGTTCCGCATGATCCTCGGCAAAGAGAAATCGGATGCAGGGACGATCAAGATCGGCGAGACCGTCAAACTCGGTTACGTGGATCAGGATCGGAGTCTCGATGGGACCAAGACCGTGTACGAGATTATTTCCAATGGACAGGAGACGATTAGGCTGGGGAAGGTGGAAGTGAACGCCCGAGCCTACTGCGCCCGCTTCAATTTCGCTGGGACAGACCAACAGAAGAAGGTCAAGGATCTCTCCGGGGGCGAGCGGAACCGCGTGCACCTCGCCCGGATGTTGAAAGAAGGAGCCAACCTCATCATCCTCGACGAACCGACGAACGATCTCGATGTCAACACGTTGCGCGCGCTGGAGGAGGGGCTGGAAAGTTTCGCCGGGTGCGCCGTGATCAGCAGTCACGACCGCTGGTTCCTGGACCGGATTGCCACCCATATTCTCGCCTTCGAAGGCGACAGCAAGGTCGTCTGGTACGAAGGCAACTACACGGAGTATGAGACCGATCGCAAGAAACGACTCGGTAAGGAGGCAGATCGCCCCCATCGGATCAGGTATCGGAAGCTCACTCGACAGTAATCTTCCCTGCCGCAAGGTCTGCTCGTGATCTGGCGAGTAACCATTCCCGTCTTGAGGACGCAAAATATGGGGTCGGCCACGATGATGTCCCCTTCATCGTGGGGGGAGAGAGCGCAATATTTCGCCTGACACGTTTCAGGCTTGCAGGCGACTGTGGACTGGGGCTATTGTGGAACAGGGCCATATAGACCTACATTTAAAAAAAGAGTACGACAGGGCTCGGCTTTTTTCTGAGAAGAATCGTCGAGGATACACACCACTCCGTTCTCTACGGACCCGCTGTTCATCCAGCAACACTCATCGACCATCGGTCGAGTTGGAATCAACGCCACGGTGCATGCGCCGATGAATTTCACTATTCCCCCATGGTTGACCAGGCTGGCTATGGAGCCACCCTTTCGGGTACTTGTGAAGAGGTTGCTCTGGCTACTACCCCTATCGCTTGAAACCAGAGAGGTCTGGAGCCTCTCCTTGCGACCGGCTTATCTCAGCGGCTTATACGTCGCCGCTCATGTGGCGAGGAGGCAGAGTATTCCGGACATCATCGCGATAGAATTCGGCGTCGCTGGTGGATAGGGCCTGTTGGCGCTCCAGGCTGAGGCAGAGGCCGTGGAGAAGGAAACGGGTGTCGGCATCAAGGTCATGGGATTCGACAGCGGAGGAGGACTGCCCGAACCTAATGGGGACCATCGTGACCATCCCGATTACTGGAGAGAGGGAGATTTCCCCCTGGATGAGCCGGTTCTCCAACAACGACTCACCGCGCGGACACGCCTGATGCTCGGCGATGTCAAAGATACGGTTCCTGAGTTTGTTCAACACATCCAGGATGCACCGGTCGGCTTTGTGTCGTTCGACCTTGATTTGTATTCGTCCACGGTGCACGCGTTCCAAGTGTTCACGCATTCCAATCGATGGATGCTTCAGAAAGTGCCGCTCTATTTCGACGACGTGGAAGAAGGTCTCGTCAGCCATCGATTTGCGGGGGAGTTACTTGCGATCGATGAGTTTAATGATACGAGTGCCTCGGTCAAAATCGATCGGTGGCGAGGCATCAAAACCGGCCGGCCGTTTCCCGAACAGCCTTTTTTGGATCGGATGTACGTCGCCTATGATCTCGAAGCGATCGGCGGCGCCAAACTCGAACGAGACGTTCGGCAGCTTCCGTTACAGTCCCGCCGCCAGATTCCCGTCTTCCGGCTCCCTTCTGGGCCATTTCCCTCGATGCCGTAGGATGCAGGATGCGCCGGACGTAGGGCCGTCTCTCTCTACTGATCGCCCCATCGGATTCGCGCGAAGCTAGTCGCGTAAACCTTCGTCGAATAGAAGAGCTGATAGCTTATGGTGTATGGCACGAACGAGAGTACTGCCCATATCTTCCGGACACGCCCTGCTCGCGGCCAGGCATCCGTCTTCGCCTTCACCTCGTAGAAGCACGCACAGGTTCTCTTCAATGATGATCATGCTCTGGATAGTCTTCGTTCTCATGTCTCTGAGCGTCGCCTGCGCGCAACTCGACGAGCCGCCGCGCGAACGGAGGCAGGCCATCGTTTCACAGACTCGCGCGAACTTCACAATGGAGGAACGTGAATTGAGAGATGGCCGGTTCATCGGCTTGGCGCTCTCCGGCGGTGGCAGTCGCTCGGCGGTCTTCGGCGCGGCGGTGTTGAAGGAACTGGACCGCGTGGGCATTCTGCTGCAGGTCGATGTGCTATCAGCCGTGTCCGGAGGAGCGTTGCCTGCCGCCTACTATGCACTCGAGGGGTACCGCGCAATCAGCTTCGCGGACACTCTCATGGAGCGGATGGGCTATGACGTTCAACGGGAAGTGATGGCACGAACCTATGCGCCCCACAAACTCTTGCGCTATTGGCTGACCAATCGAATTGAAGCGGAGACGGTGATTCGGGTCCTGGATGACGAACTGTTCCACGGTGCGACCTATGCCGACCTGAATCCCGCGCAACCGAAACTGCTCCTGAATGCCACCAATGCACTGACGGGCGAACCGTTCGTGCTGTCGGATGAAAACTTTGCCGCCCTGCACCGGCCGCTGGCTCCATTCAGCATCGCGCGGGCCGTCTATACGTCCGCGGCCTATCCGGGTCTCCTCGAACCGATCGCGCTGTTCGACGGAGCCGATTCTGCGGGGACCCCGGCTCCTCCGGCAGTCATT
>DAISKX010000307.1:0-5054 GCA_036820725.1 Nitrospiraceae bacterium | reverse complement strand
ATGGATCGAAAGGCCCACGCATTCTGATGTGGGGGGGTGGGGGGAGCCGGAGCCCTTCGCGCGAGAACTACAGCAGCTAGGCGAGCACGCGACAAAGCGATACCGGCAGTCTAGACGACCGCTATGTTCCCATCTCCCAGGACATCAGATACTTATGTTGCTCCTTGGTCAACTTGTCGATGGAGACGCCCATCCCCGCCAACTTCAGACGTGCTATTTCTTTGTCGATGAGTGGTGGTACGGGATAGACCTTCTTTTCGAGTTTTTTGTGGTTCTTGACTATGTATTCGGCCCCCAAGGCCTGGTTGGCAAAGCTCATATCCATGACACTGGAAGGATGCCCTTCTGCGGTCGCCAAATTTACGAGACGGCCTTCGCCCAATAAACTGACCCGACGTCGATTGTTCAACGTGTACTGCTCTACGCCGGGACGAACGATGCGCTTCTTCGTGCTGAGTTTCTCCAAGGCTGGAATGTCGAGTTCAACATTGAAGTGTCCGGAATTGCATACGATCGCGCCATCCTTCATAACGGCGAAATGCTCACCGCGAATGACCTTAAGATTTCCCGTCACGGTTACAAAGAAATCGCCGACCGGCGCAGCCAGCTCCATCGGCATGACACGGAAGCCGTCCATCACTGCTTCTAACCCCTTCAGTGGATCGATCTCCGTCACGATCACGTCCGCTCCCATGCCGCGGGCGCGCATGGCAATTCCTCTCCCGCACCATCCGTAGCCGGCGACGACGAGAGTTGAGCCGCAGATCAGTCGGTTCGTTGCTCGAACGATGCCATCCATCGTGCTTTGTCCCGTGCCGTAACGGTTGTCGAACATATGTTTTGTGTCGGCGTCGTTGACTGAAATCACAGGAAATCGCAGCACCTTCTTCTGGGCCATGCTCCGAAGGCGAATCACACCGGTTGTGGTCTCTTCCGTACCGCCGATGACATTTCGCAATAGATCTTTTCGCTTGGAATGGAGATGCGAGACCACATCGGCGCCGTCGTCCATCGATACATGCGGCCTATGAGCAATGGCCGATTCGATGTGACGATAATAGGTGGCATTGTCCTCACCCTTGATAGCGAAGACGGGGATTTGGTCGTGTTGGACTAAGGCGGAAGCCACGTCGTCCTGTGTGCTGAGTGGGTTGGAGGCGCACAGCCTGACATCGGCGCCTCCGGCCTTGAGGGTCTTCATGAGATTAGCTGTTTCTGTCGTGACATGCAGGCAGGCCGTCATGCGGATACCCTTGAAGGGCTTTTCACGCTCGAAGCGCTTCCGGATCAGCCGCAATACGGGCATGGTTGCCTCTGCCCACTCTACTTTAAGGTTCCCTTGATCCGCCAATCCAATGTCTTTCACATCGTAATCCACAACACCTCCTCTTGTGATCAATCGATACTCATGAAAAGGGGGGCGGATTCTGTCAATCCGCCCCCCAAAGGCCTGTTCATCCGGTGACGTAGGCTACAGTCCGGCGTCCTTTCTCAAAGCCTTCACCTTGTCGGTTTTTTCCCAGGTAAACTCCGGTTCATTGCGTCCGAAATGTCCGTATGATGCGGTCTTCTTAAAGATCGGTCTGCGTAACCTGAGATGGTCGATGATGCCTCTTGGCGTCATGGGGAAGTGTTTACGAACGAGCTTGTCGAGGAGATCGACGGACACCTTCTCCGTATTCTTTGTGTCTACCAAAACCGACACAGGGTCGGCTACACCGATGGCATAGGCAAGTTGAACTTCGCACTTATCGGCAAGACCTGCGGCCACGAGATTCTTGGCAATGTACCGGGCCATGTACGATGCCGACCGGTCGACTTTTGTTGGATCCTTTCCGGAAAACGCTCCACCACCATGGCTACCGTGGCCTCCGTAGGTGTCGACGATAATCTTTCTGCCGGTCAGTCCGGTATCACCCATTGGTCCCCCGACGACAAAACGACCGGTGGGATTGATGTGATGTTTGACGCTGGTGAGGTCGTACAAGCTCTTGGGCATGACCGGTTTGATCACATGCTCCATGATGTCCTTTTCAAGCTGCTTGTTGGTCACCTCTGGACTGTGCTGAGTGGAGACGACGACTGTATCAACGCGAAACGGCTTGCCGTTCTTATATTCGACAGTCACTTGGGACTTGCCGTCCGGGCGGACCCACGGTAGAATTTTTTTCTTACGCACTTCCGCAAGCCGGCGCGTGAGTCGATGGGCAAGGACAAGCGGCATAGGCATCAATTCATTGGATTCATTCGTCGCATATCCGAACATCAGACCCTGATCGCCCGCCCCTCCCGAATCCACTCCCATTGCGATATCGCCGGACTGCTGATGAATAGAGGTCAGAACCGAGCAGGTGGTGCAATCGAAGCCCCACGACGCGTCCGTATAGCCGACTTCTCTGATGACTTCCCGGATAATGTCCGGAATTTCGACGTAGGCTTTGGTGGAGATTTCACCGGCGACGAACGCAATACCGGTCGTTAAGATCGTTTCGCAGGCCACACGACAATACTTGTCTTGCGCGATGATGGCATCCAGGATGCCATCGGAAATCTGATCGGCAATCTTGTCAGGATGTCCCTCTGTGACAGACTCCGACGTAAACAGGTAGTTGTGTCTCATTGCTCCCCCTGGAAATTGATGTTGTAGCCCATTGCCCGGAAGAAGCCCCGTACCTATCGAGGCAGCGACTGGATACGACGGAGGCTGTTAAAACTGGCCGAATCTTATAATAGTGGGTCCCATTTGTCCACCACTCTGAAGTTTAGTGAAGAGCCAGGAATGACATCCACGCGTTGCTTGACAGCTCTTTAGATCGACTTGTAAGATAGCTTAAATTTCGCGTGTTTCGCTCGATCAGTATCGCTTCCTCCTCGGCCATCCGACCTCGTGGTATCGACCCTTAAGGAGAAGCTCAGCCCGTTTTACAATGCGCGCGCCGTCCTAGTTATAATAAACCTCGTAGTGCTTGTAACGAGAACCTGAATTCATCCAAGAACCTGAATTCATCTATGAATAATCCCGATGCCTTCTCCGAGCGCGACACATCACGGTCTTCCGGTCTAGGGTGGGAAGAGTTCTCGCGGGAGGTGGTGGAATTTTTCGCCTCCATCAAACTCGCGATGTTTCTCTTCATCGCGATTGCCATGACGGCAACGATTGGGACGGTCATCCAACAGGGTGAGCGACCTGAAACATACATTCAAGAGTATGGTGAAGACGCCTATCGCTGGTTTGTTCGGCTCGGCTTCGTTGACGTGTATCATACGTGGTGGTTTACCAGTCTCCTCGGGCTTCTCTGCGTCAATTCTCTTACATGCTTTTATAAACGATTTCCCGCTGTCTGGCGATCCATGCGTCAAGACCGGGTCAGTGTTGCGCTGTCTTTTATCAAAGGGATGAAGCAGCACACCGAGTTCAAGGTGATGTCTTCGACTGAGCAGGTAGGCGAGCGGATTCTCCGGTTGTTTGGAGAAAAAGGGTACCGTGTACTGGTCAAAAATGATCCGGGCGACCTGACCATTTACGCAACCAAAGGCATTATGGGGCGGGTCGGGGCCCATGTGGCCCACCTCAGCGCCACGGTCATCGTACTGGGAGGGCTATTGGGGAGTTCTTATGGCTTTCAGGAGTTTGGCGTGTGTCTTGAAGGACAGACCTACCATATTCCAAGAGGTAATTTCGATTTACGGATCGATAAGTTCTGGATTGACTACCATGAGAACGGGTCGGTGAAATCCTACAACAGTACACTCACCGTGATTGATGGGGGTGCGTCCCAGATGACGAAAACCATTACGGTGAATGATCCCTTAGTGTACAAGGGCATCTGGTTTTACCAATCCAGCTATGGCGATGCTTGGGATCAGATCGAAGTCGCTCGCGTCAATATCAAGGAAAAAGCCACCGACAAAGTGCTGAAAACAGTCGATCTTGAATGGAAGAAGGAGAAGGCGGTTGAAGGTCTGCCGATCAAGATTACCATGACAGATTTCGTCGCCGACTTTGCGTTCAACTCCAATGAAAAGAAAGTCTTTTCCAAATCGGCAGAACATAGCAATCCTGCCGTTCGCCTGGCGGTCGATGAAAAGAGTTCCATCCAGGCGACCCCGTGGATCTTTTATCATTATCCGGATTTATTTGAAGTCAAAGACTCTTCCTATCAATACGAATTGATCGGGTACCAGCCTAAGAAATTTACGGGTCTTCAGATCGCAAAGAATCCGGGAGTGAAGATCGTGTGGATCGGTTCGACCATGCTGGTCGTCGGAATGACCCTCTCCTCTCTTATTTACCATCGCCGGTTATGGGCCAAAGTAATCCCCCATCAAGATGGAGCCGTGGTCCACTTGGGCGGAACGACCCACAAGAGTCAGATTGATTTTCAGAAGGAGTTCAAGAAACTCACCGACAAGATCGAGACGAAGCAGAATTGACCCTCTTCGCAGAACTCCGGCACAGTAACCGGGGCTTCAGGCGGACTAAGGATAGACGGAGGAAAGTATGGCGCGCTCACTATTTCTCTTCGATATGACCTTTTGGCTGTATTTGGCAGCCCTGGTGCTCTACGTCGGATATCTCTTCGCGAAGCGGCCCACAATGCAGTTGGCTCCGGCAGGGCATCCGGCTGGCGGGTTCGATGATCGAGACGGTGCGTGGGCCACGCAATTAGGACAGGTCGCCACCTTAGTGACCATCTTTGGGTGGATCATGAACACGCTGGCGCTGACCACGCGTGCGTATGAACGAATGGAGCATTCCGGCACATTCGCTCCCTGGTCGAACCAATTCGAGGCGATGTCTTACGTATCGTGGGCGATCATCTTGGGGTACGTGCTCCTGGAACTGCGATATGGTATCAAGGCGATCGGCGCCTTCGTGGTGGGCATTGGGTTCATTGCGATGGGGGCCGCATCACTATTGCCCTACCGGTATCAGACAGCGGAGCCTCTGGTGCCGGCCCTCAATAGCTACTGGATCTATATTCATGTTTCTGTGACCTTGACCAGCTACGCCGCCTTTGCCATGGCGGGCGGCCTCGGGGTGATGTATCTCT
>DAISKX010000306.1:0-5059 GCA_036820725.1 Nitrospiraceae bacterium | reverse complement strand
AGCCCTTTTTCACGACCAAGCGGTCAGGAACTGGCTTGGGATTGGCGACCGTGAAGAAAATCGTGGAAGAGCACCAGGGGCACCTCTCCATCGCCAGCGCCCCGGATGAAGGCACGACGGTCACCATTCGTCTCCCCGGTATCAGTCGAGGGCCTGTCCATCGCTACCGTGGTCGCGGCCGCCGCCCCCCCCCGCGTCGTCCGAACTAGCCCACGCCTTTTTTGTCTTATCGGACACTTTCTGACCCAAACGAGCACCTCTCTTCAGGGAGGGTGACCTGATTTGTCTCCCATTGCGCGCGTCCAACGAGCACCTTCTGAGCGTGCGCGTCGCACGAGGTGCGCGACGCGAAGAATAATGAGCGTCATGTTTGCGCACGCCGGCGAGACGGTGAGCCGGCAGTGTCTTCAGCAGACTAACAGGCCACCCTCCGATCTTCCTCCCTTGACACGGCTGGCTAAGGTCGTTAAGATTTGTGCGCTTCTTCGACCTTTAAAGACTATTATCGGCAAGTATCCTTTCACATTCTTTCAAAGGAGTAGGGGTATGAAACTCGTGATTGGCAGTGTGGCAACACTCGCGGGGGTTTTCTTTGCCCTGTCTTTGGCATCAGCAAATCCGGCGATGATCCCCAAGCATCCCGGCTATCCCGCAAAACAGGCCACAAGTCCTGTGAATGGGCAGCCGCTAGCGAATGATCCTGGCCAAACCAATGCCAGTGGCGACAAGGCATCCGATCAGTCAGCAGCATCCGATGATAAGCATATCAGCCAACAACTCATGGATCCGAACAACCAGCGGATCACGAAAAAGTCGGGTGCCGGCCAGCTTCCGAACGTGCAAGGACCCCAGATCCAGATCCAGCCTCCGGTTTCAGCCGCAACCAAGGCTGATGCCAGCTTGGGCGTCAAGTAATCGCATGTGATCTGAAACCGGCCTATACGGTCTATACGTAGAAGGGGGGGCTATCCATATAGCCTCCCCTTTTCATTTATGGCGGCGTCCACCTCGCCCTACCTGGTCAGGCGAAATCTCCAGGGCTTTTTAGCCCAGGTCCCGGCGTAATCGACTCCGATACGTGGATAGGTCCCCACATCTACCCGTTTCACCCGTACGGCCCGGTTTTCCAGCCACAACGTTCGACCGATCGTCAGGTCATAGCGGTTGAGACCGACGTCGATATTCAAGGCTCGGCATAATCGACCGGGCCCATCGATCAATGCTCCGTCGATCTCGATGGCCCGGATCAATACCGCCGCCGGAAACTCCTCCCGTTCGGTCACGACATTCAGGCAATGGTACATCCCATAGATGAGATACACATAGCTCATGCCGGGCGGGCCAAACAGCACATCCGTACGCTTGGTTCGCCCCTTCGAGGCGTGGCAGGCTTTATCGCGCGGACCGACATAGGCTTCGACTTCGATAATCTTGCCCGCCACTTGCCCCTGCCCGTTTTCGCGGACAAGATATTTGCCGATCAGGGATCTCGCCACCTCCAATGTCGGGCGATTGAAATACTTCCGCTGCAGAATTGTCCCGCTCATCTACCCTCCACACTTATTCTAATCCGAAAATGATTCTTGCTGAGGAGGCGACACTTTCAGCGTCCATCCTGCGTCCTCGCCCTCCAAGGGAGGGAGAGGAGGAAGGTGAGGGTGAGCTGGTGAGGATTTGCCCCTCACCCATCCCTCTCCCCGAATGGGGCGAGGGGGATATGGGGGAATCATCGCCCTGAGTAACACAATATTGTGGCCGTGCCATACTCATGTGCGTGTTAGACGGACCGGCGAGGCCGACGAGACAACTTTCAATATCGGACGGATGATTGCGTGCACACCACACTAGTCCCTATGACGTAAGACCATTTTGAAGGATGGAGCCTGAATGTTGAATAGATCGTAAGACATGTGTCAATTCCAAATTCAACATTCATCATTCAGAATTAGCCGCAAAGCGGCTAGAAATACCATGCCAAACCGCCCATAAAGAAGCGCGGATTCCCCGGCACAAAATGAATGTCCGTGACGCCGGCCGCCTCGTTTCTCAGACGGGACTCGAAGGCAAAGACGGCCTGTTCCCATTTGGTATTAAACAGGTTCTGAATGAAGAGAAATGCTTCGAGACGCCCATGCGAAAGTTTCACAGGGATTTGGTACCGCTCGGATAGGTCGAAGTCGAGCCAGGACGGCGATTTGATACTTCGATCCTCGGTCAACGGTCGAACTCCCAGATAAGTGGCTTGGAGTTGCGAGGTCAGGCCTTCGGGCCAGCGCAGAATCAAGGCGCCGTACCCGGTGAGGTCAGGCGCGAGCGGAATGGCATCGCCGTTCGTAAACTCGGCGTGCGACCAGGTGATGCTGCCGTTAAAATACAAGGGGCCGACGATCTGTCCTCGAGCCGCCACTTCCACGCCGCGCCGCCGCGTCGCCCCGCGTGCTTCGGTCGCGCCTTCATCGCCGACGAAGACGAGTTCGGATTTGAGATCGATCGCCCACAACGTGGCGATGAGTTCCAGCCCCTCCGGTCCCCAGGGTTTTGAGCGGAGACCCACCTCATAGGTCCTTGCCCGTGACAGCGGCGATGATCCTGGCGCAACAGCGGATCGCGCATCATTGCTGTGAAAACCGTCGCCGTAGTTCGCAAAGAATTCCGTCCGGAACCAGGGGCCGAGAATAAGATTGGCTTTGGGCAGCACGAGTCCACTATTCGTCCTCCCCGCCGGCTGTTCCGGACAATCAGAACAGCGGTTCCGGACATCGAACGTAAACACGTCGCTGCGGACCCCACCGGTCAATCGCATCCACGAGGTCGGCTGCACATCCAGCTTTATAAACGGGGAATAGGACGCTTCCACGATATCGCTGTCGATCGTCGTTCCCAATGGATTGCGCGTAGCCTGGGGACCAAGCCGCGCGTGGATGTCATCCACACGTGATTGCACGCCGACCGTGACGGCACTGTCCATATCCATCACCCGGCCCCTGTGCTGATATCCGATATCCCCCCCATACATGACCCGTCGATCAGACTGCTGGATACCATCTCCGTTCACGGGGTCATTGAGAAAGAAGGTGAAGTTGGTGAACAAATCGAACTTGTAGTATTGCCCATAGGCGTTGGCGAAGAATCGTCCGCCGGACGGGGTGTCGTAATGGTAGTTCAGCCGGGCAGTAGATCGAATCGTCTTGCCTCCCTCAGACGGGTCGATCGCACCGAAGCGGTCAAGCGAGCCATCCTGTACTGCCCGTAGAGGAATTTCGCCGCTCGCGTTCCAATTGGCTTTGTGAAATGTTCCGGTGAGACTCAACTCCGACCGTGTGGTAGGATTCACGGTCATTTTCCCCATGAGGTTTGCGCGAAAGTAGCGATTGTCGTTCTGAAACGGCCCATTGGTGTAGTAGCCCTCGGCGGCAAAGAGGGTACGCACCTTATCCTTCGTCGGAGAGAGCATCAACAAATAGCGTTGGGTATCGAACTGACCCCCGGCCGCCTGTATCAATCCCTCGCGGACCACCTGCCGCGTCTTGAAGTTGACGGCTCCCGCCGTGTCGAAGTCGCCGAACTCCACGTGATAGGCGCCTTTGTACACGTCGAGTCCTTCAATCGTTTCCGGGATGATGAAATTCAGGTCGGCATAGCCCTGGCCATGGGCGTGGGAGCGAAAGTTGATCGGCATCCCGTCGGTGAAGAACGCCACATCCGTCCCGTGATCCGCGTCGAAACCGCGCAGAAAATATTGATCGGCCTTTCCTGCTCCGCCGGAGTGTTCCACGGCAATGAGGCCCGGAATCAAGCGAAGAACTTGTGCCGGTCTGCCTTGCGGTTGAAGCACGTATTCTTTGTCGGGAATGAACTGTTGCGACGACGCGGCGATCGGTCGATCAGCCAGGACGGAGATTTCCGGCACATTCACTTCCGGAACATCCGGATCGTGAGCCCATGCCGTTCCACCAGTCAGAATTGAGCAGAGGCCGATACAGACCGCCAACCACACACGCCTCATGGCCACACGCCTTCCCCATGTGTGGACAGATGAGGCGTCCACGAAGATCTAGAGCTGGATCGGCTGCCTCTCCAGCCGGCCCAGACCCTCGTGATCTGGATGTTCAAAAGGAAGAAGAAACGGGAGCTCGCGATCGCAGCGGGTCAGCGCGATCTACACACGATCAGGCTGGAGACGCCTGACCGATTCCGCCATACGATACTGAGGAGGCACCTTCGCGTTCACTGCTGTTCTCCGGTGGAGGATTCGGACGATGACACTTTCATGCCGGTTCTGATGAAACGTTGTCGCTGCTCCCTGGGAGCTGCTTCGGTGCTTCGTCGGCAGCGGGGTCCAATCCTTTCCCAGGCATCAGGTAATTGATTACGTAATCCTTGACCGCCTCCGCCAGAGAGGTGATAGGCTGTGAATAACCAGCAGCACGAAGTCTCCCGATATCTGCCTTGGTGAAATATTGGTACCGAGCGCGCAGATCTTCCGGCATCTCGATAAATTCGACCTTCGGCTCGCGTCCCAGTGCCTGAGATACCGCAGATGCAAGATCCATCCAGGTGTGTGCTTCACCTGACCCGATGTTAAATAGACCGGTCGCCTTTTCGCTCGTTGCGAGATGCAGCGTCATGGCCACGGCATCCTTCACGTAGAGAAAATCCCGCCGTTGCTCCCCGTCCCGATAATCAGGCCGGTAGCTCTTGAAGAGTTGGATGCGGCCGGTCTCCTGCACTTGCACGAAGGCTTTATGGACGACGCTGCGCATCTCGCCCTTATGGTCTTCATTCGGTCCGAAGACATTAAAATACTTGAGCCCGACAATGCGATCCAACAATCCATGGTGAGAGGCATACCGATCAAATAGATGTTTCGAGAAGCCGTAGGCGTTGAGGGGACGCATTCGCTCAGGACGCGGTTCGGCGTCGCTCATCCCCATGCTGCCGTCCCCATACGTCGCGGCTGAGGAGGCATACACAAATCTGGCTCCGCTCTCCAACCCCCAGGTTACCAGCTTCTTGGTAAACTCGAAATTGTTTTTCACCAGATAGCTTGCGTTACGCT
>DAISKX010000305.1:0-5082 GCA_036820725.1 Nitrospiraceae bacterium | reverse complement strand
CCTCTCCGTCACTGTCAGTAGTCTTTTGCAGCGGACGGAGGGCATTCTCGCCGTCTTTCTCGTCGGGGGTCTGGGAGCGACCTCGATCGCCGCCGTCGGATTAGGCCAGCTGCTCGCATTCATAGGAACCACCTTGGTGTCCGGACTATCAGTCGGCGCCAATGTCATGATCGCCCAATTGTGGGGCGCCCGCCGGCATCGAGATGCCGGCGAGGCAATCTCCCATCTACTGGCTTGTACCGGTATCACGTCTGTGTTTTTGGTCGCATTGGGACTCATAACAAATCGGTTCGTCATGACGGGGCTCGGCGCCGAAGATCACGTGATCGCCCTCGCCATTCCTTACTCCAACATTATTTTTATGGTCATGCCTTTGACGGTGCTCTTACAAGTTCTTGCCTCCATTCTCCAGGGCACGGGGGATACCCGTACGCCGATGTACGTCATGATCGTGGTCAACATTCTCCACGTTCTGGTCGCGGTTCCGTTGATCTATGGGTATGCACACCTTCCGGTCCTCGGCATCAAGGGTGCCGCGATCGCGGTTGGCATCGCAGAATTCGTAGGTGTGGCCTTGCTCCTGATCAGGGTTATCCCGCTGCTCATCATGCCCCACAAAATACGTCCGGATCTGATCCAATCCCTCTGGCATGTCGGGGCGCCGGTCAGCGGGGAACGCATCGTCCAGCAAGCGGGCATCCTGCTCTACACGAAGCTGGTCCTGCTCTATGGCACGGTCTCATATGCCGCCCATCAAGTGGGCCTCTCGATCGAAGCATTTTCCTTTCTTCCGGGTTATGGTTTTGCCATTGCCGCCGCGACGATGGTCGGTCAAAGCATCGGCGCGGGGAAATATGCGCGGGCCAAACTGGAGAACTGGGAAGCCAACCGGATGGCGGCGTTGGTCATGGCGGGAATGGGAGTGCTGTTTTTCTTCTTCCCGTATGTGCTGCTTCGTGCATTTACCGACGATGAGGCGGTGATCGCTCTTGGCACCGTGTTTTTGAAAATTGTCGCGGTCTTGCAGGTGCCGCTCGCCTTGACGATGGTATTGGCTGGTTCGCTGCGCGGCGCCGGTGATACACGGTTCATCATGTTTGCCACGATGGTAGGAATGTGGGGCGTGCGGGTGCCCATCGCATTCATTGCCGCCCTCTGGCTCAAAGCCGATGTGTTCTATGTTTGGAGCGCGATGATCGCCGACTGGACGATTCGAATGGGCTTGCTACTGTGGCGTTATCGGTCCGAACGCTGGCAGGCGATTCGCGTTTTCCGCGAATCAGATGCGGGCTAGCAGTGTTTCCTCTCCTCGGCCGGCGGCCTCGTGTCTTTGCCGGGACCGACTCTCACCTCAATACGTCCGACCGCCTTCACGTTTGCGCAGGGATCACCCAGCCCCGGTGTGACGAGTCGGAACGGTCCTCCTTTCGATCCCGGCAACGGCCTGTTTTCACATTCATAGAGCAGCAACCCGTAGTTTCGAGCTTGATCGAGCGGCAACGTGGCTGCATATCTCCCATCCTGAGAATGAATCGTCACGTGGTCTGCCTGTATGTCGAGTGCCGGAACTTCAAGTAATCCCTTCATCCTGACGGCGCGGCCGCTCATTCCTGGCATCATCGCTCCGATATCGTCCACATGGTACTCCCCCGGAAGCTGGCGCAGGGTCTGCCGGTCGAGCGCAATCGGTCGCACGACCGCCCCGTCAATACGCACAACATCCGGGCCCGATTTCTCTTTTGACGAGATCACTTTGATCATCGCAGTCAGCGCTTCGTTTACCGGGGTCGGAATGCCTAATTCCTGCCCCTTGTTCACGATGAACCCATTGAGAGAATCGATCTCGGTGGGGCGTCCCGCTTTCCAATCGTCATACATCGAGGTGTGGATATCGCGGATCTCCTGTGTCCATTTCACCACCTTGTCGGCCATGTCGGACGCCAACGGGACCTTCATCGCCGCTGACACCGCTGCCACTTCGCCGACGATCTGCCGGATCACGTTGATCATTTCCGGATGATCCAGCGCCTTGGCGACCTGGTCATCGATGACGACCGTCACGGGATTAAAGACACAGTTCCAGCACATCTTCTCCCATTTTGCGCGTCTGATGTCCTTCGAAAGCTGGCAGGAAATCCCGGCCGCGCTGAAGAGCCGTTGAATAGCGAGCACTCGCTCGCTCTCATGCCCCATCAGTTCACCGATCGCGACGGCGCCCTTCTTGTAATGGTCGATCACACCAGGCTCTGCGATTTTGGAGTAGATGAACGCGACGCCGCCTACGACGCAATCCCGTCCGAGCTTTGCGATGATTCGATCTTCGGTATCGATACCGTTCTGCAACGTCAAAATGACGGTGCGATGGGTCAGTGCCGGTTCGAGTTGAGTCAAGACTTCGTCGATATCGTATGCTTTGACGCCTAATATGATCAGATCCGGCGACGCAAGCTCACGGGGATCCGATGCCGCCGGCGGCCGCACTGTGAATGATCCCCCGGCGCTGCGAATGGTCAACCCGCGTTGTCGTACGGCATCCAGAGTTTGGGGCCTCAATAAAAATGAAACGTTCGAATTATTCCTGGCCAGGCAGGCACCGAAAAATCCTCCGACAGAGCCGGCCCCCACGATCATGGTCTGTTCCATCGCGATCCTCACTGGTTGCGTGACTGGAGCCCGTACTATAGCATGCGGCCGTGACTGCCCAACACCGGTACGGAAACCGATGTTGATGACATCCGGAGAGTCACCATGAATGAAGGCTCTTCCCTCCGACTACTCAGAAATAGACTGGCCTCGGCCCTTGCGGTCACGGTCGTCACAGGAGCTGGCATTTCTGCCGACAGCGGCGTCCCCACATTTCGGGGATCCGAAGGCCTCTGGCGCACTTTTCGGCCAGAGGACCTGGCGACACCGGATGCCTTTGCTCGCGACCCGCGGCTGGTGTGGGAATGGTACAACTGGCGACGAGAACTCATTGCGGCCAAACACCCCAATCCGGCACATGACGCAGTCGTAGAGATTGAGGGACGCATCAAAGAATTCTGGCTGATTACGCAAAACGTGGACGGCCTGCACCGACGCGCCGGCTCCAGACGAATATCAGAGATTCACGGCAACATCTGGCAGGTGCGTTGTACTGCCTGTGGCCGAATTTCAGACAATCACGACGTTCCCATTCAGATTCTCCCGCTCTGCCTCACGTGTCATGGTCTCCTTCGGCCCCACATCGTCTGGTTCGGAGAATCGCTGGCACCCGAAGATTTAGAACGCAGCTATGCGGCGTTGAAGGTCTCTGATCTGTGCCTGGTGATTGGCACATCAGGCGTGGTCTACCCGGCCGCCGGATTTGCGTCGGTCGCGAAGAAAAACGGCGCCTTTGTTGCTGAGATCAATCTCGATCCCACGCCGACCTCTCAGTTGGCAGATGTGACGATTCAGGGCCGGGCGAAAGATGTGCTCCCGCTCCTACTCGACGTGTAACAGGAGAGATGAGAGTTCCTCCAAGGTGCGGATCGTCCGCGCGCCTTGTGCCGCGCTGCCGGGCTGCCGTTCCACAAGAATTCCCATGAGACCCGCCTGCTGTGCCCCCTTCACGTCCTCGTCCAGGCTGTCGCCGACATGAACAGCATCGTCCGGTTCGACCGCATGTTTTTCGAGAGCCTGGGTGAAGATCCGACCTGATGGCTTCGCGGCATGGGCCAGACTGGAAATAGTCACCGTCTGGAAATAGTCCGCGATGCCGAGTCCACGCAGGACCACAAACAGACGAGAATCAAAATTGGAAATGATGCCCAACTCGTACTGTTGAGTTTTCAAGCCCTCCAGCACCTTCACGGTCTCCGGATAGAGCATCCAGGTATCAGGCCGCGCGAAAACGTCGAAGATTTCCTCGAAAAACGTATCAAAGCGATCGAACATGCCCACGCGGTAGAACACGTTGTGCACGATATCGAACCACCACATCCGTTCACATTGCTTGATCTGTGTCGGTTCAGTCGCGGCAAAGACAGCGGGCGGGGCATCCTGAAATGCACGGGCAAAAGCCGCCTGAATTTTGGGCAGTGATTCCGCATTCGCCTTGAAGCCGTGATTCATGGCGTGTCGGAGATAGATGTCCGCGACCGACCCCCGGACCCGAAACAGTGTCCCCGCCGCATCGAAAAAGATCACCTGGAACCGGTTGCTCATGAGTCTTTACCTACTGCGGGTGGCATACAGCGACTTGCTCTCATAGGTCTCCTATTCCTGCTCATTAGCACTGTCGCCGCTTCATCATAATCTGTATGCCTGCGCATTAATGTGCAGCCGTGCGGCAGCGATCCAGTTTGTACGGACCATAGAAGACTGAGTTCACGGTGACATTTCCTTCGAGCTGCCGGATTTGCCTTAGTTGACGGGTACCTATTTCCATTTTTCAAGGAAGCCGTCCGGCTGGCATAAGAGTTGGATTGTTACGAATGACAATGGTGATGTCCCCATGCTCAATTCCAGCTTTTCTTTGACAGTTCGCAGACCCTTTGTTAGCGTCACAACTATCGAGAAACGTGGAGAGTTTCATGGCAGCTACGATCTTTGTCATCGATAACAGCCCCGCGGTGCGTCGGATGGTGGAGCAAATTTCCGCGCCAGAAGGGTATGAAGTCATTGGATTTCAGGATGGCCCCGCAGCGCTCGAAGCGGCACGGCGCATCAGTCCAGCAATGATCATCGCAGATTACCATCTCGACCATATGACCTTCGCAGGGTTCTGTAAGGAAATTAGCAAGCTCGACAATTTGACCGAAACATCCATTATCTCTCTGATCGACGCCTCTGATCGCCTTGATGAAAGTCATCTTCGTTCTCTCGGTGTTCGGGGATTCTTGAAAAAGCCGTTTCAGAGCGACCATCTACTGGAAGCCATAAAGGATCTTGGTAACGGATTATCGAAGAACGGACTCCGTCCCGCCGTTTCCAAGAAGAAACGTACATGGCCACCTGACTCAATGACAACCGATCTCGACGATGAGGATGCGACTATCACCGCGTTGGCAAGCGATGCTGCGGACGGAGCGGAGCCTGCCGAGGAGCCACCCATAACAC
>DAISKX010000304.1:0-5083 GCA_036820725.1 Nitrospiraceae bacterium | reverse complement strand
ACCACTAAAAGGACCAGCCGAAATTACCACTGGGTCGGGAAAAAACTACAAGGGAGAAACGGCCAACACTCTCAAGGGGCGGGTGTGGTCTCAGTGGGCGGACAATCCAGACGGAGAGATCTTGTTCGGGATTCAGTATTGGAATACTGGTGAGCCTGCCTCGGGGACGCCAGTCGGTCGTTCATCCACCGAAATGGACGTGAAGCCACCAGATCCGTTATTCGTGTGTTGTTCCTGGGGATTTGTTGGTGGAGCAGAAAAGAATAGCCCATATGCCGGGTGGTATCATGCAGCCACGACCGTTCGCCTTGCCGTTAAGGACAAGGCTCTCATGGATCAAATCATCAAGGCATCCCAGGAGCTCGTGGCTATGGAAGTGACCCTTGACGGGAGGACCATAACCGGCTTCAAGCTTCTCAAATAGGAACGAGAATATTATTAGCAAGCTCCTAACTCATTCATTGTTTGTGTTGAAGGAGGAGATCATTATGAAGCTTCATAAGCAAGGCTGGGCCTTCATGGCTGCCGTGACTCTGGTGGTTGTTTTCGCCACCAATGCGCTAGCCATTGAAGCATTCCAGGAGCGTTTCGAATGGGGAGATATGAGCAAGGCGACCACGTTGCAGGGGCGTGTGATTATTCTCGATCCCTACGATGAAGCCGTGTGGATCAACATTGCAGTGTTCGGTGGAAATGCCGAGAGCGGGCTCTTCTGGCAGAAAATCCAGCCCGGGAAGAACGTAAAGTTCTATGCGGCTGACAAGAATGTGTGGGAACAGATCAAGTCGATGGCTCGCCCGCATGCCGGACCAGCGGCCGCGAAGGAAGTGCCTCCTGCTTCTGCCACGACCCTGGTGGAATTTACGGCACAGGAAACGGAACAGAATCACCGCGTCATCTCCGCTATTAAGAAACTTGACGAGAATGCCGGTGCAATCGGTCGCACCAAGAGCATGAGCGCTCTTCGCCTGAAAGATTGCGTTGGTAAGAATGACGAGGATAAGGGTTGTGCAGCTGCCAAGCAGGGCCTCAATACCACTCCGAAAGGGGAAGGTACACTTCCTCTTCAATACGATGTCTTGGCTCCCGGCGGGAAGCCGCTTGCCGGTCTGGTTCCCTGGACGGCTCAGTACAACATGGGTGGTGGTGGCAAGCACTAATCGTCGAAACTGAACCACCGCAGTATCAAGAGGCGGCGTCTCCAAAAGGGCGCCGCCTTTTTTGCTTTGTCGGTCTTTCTGATGAGGATAACGTAGAGTAGGCTCACGAGCGCCGAGAATTAGGGCAATGGATCATATCAATAGGTTGATGGAGAGATAGTGAACAGACCAGTGCGTACTGGATTAGATGGTCGAACCATCCTGTGTGGATTCTAAGCGGCGCTGTATATCCGCTAACGTGTTGAGGGCGTCCAGGGGAGTCATGGAGAACAAATTCATCTGTCGGACTTCTTCAAGAAGGGGATGCGGACGGGGAAGCGAAGCATCAGATTTCAATGACTGCTGTGTTGCCGAAGTTGCAACCGGCGGACTGCTTGGTCGTTCCAGTTGAACTAGCACCTCTTGAGCACGCAGGATGACTTCCTTTGGAAGGCCGGCGAGCTTGGCCACATGAATTCCGTAGCTTCGATCGGCTCCTCCGGGAACAATCTTTCGCAGAAATAAGACATCGCCATCTCGTTCGTGAACGGCGACGCGGTAGTTCCTTACACCATCCCGCAATGTTTCGAGTTCCGTCATTTCATGATAGTGCGTGGCAAAGAGCGTGCGAGTGCCTAAACGTTCAGGATTCTGGATATACTCCGCTACAGCCCAGGCAATGCTGAGTCCATCATAGGTGCTCGTTCCACGGCCGATCTCATCCAAGAGAATGAGGCTTTTATTGGTCGCGCAATTCAGAATGTGAGCAGTTTCGGTCATCTCAACCATGAACGTGCTTTGTCCGGCACTCAGGTTGTCCGAGGCGCCGACCCTCGTGAAGATGCGGTCGACCAATCCAATATGGGCTTCCTTTGCCGGAACGAAACTGCCGATTTGTGCGAGCAGCGTAATCAACGCCACCTGCCGAAGATACGTGCTCTTCCCGGCCATATTAGGGCCGGTCAGAATCAGAAGTCGCTCTCCACTGAGGTTCAACCTCGTATCATTCGGCACGAAGCCGTCACTAAGGTCTAGTCGTTCGACAACCGGATGTCTTCCTTCTTTGATCACAATCATTCCTGAATCATCAACGGTCGGACGGACATAATGATTCAGGGCGGCGGTTTCAGACAATGACGCGAGGACATCAAGCGTAGCCAAAAACTCACTGATAGTTTGGAGCCGTTGGGTCTCCCCTAAAAGCTGCATCCGCAGATTTTCAAACAGTTCATATTCCAATCTGTGTAGCTTACTTTCTGCGCCGGTGACACGTTCTTCCAGGTCCCTCAACTCAGACGTCATGAAACGTTCCGCATTGACCAGGGTCTGCTTGCGAACATAGTCGTTGGGTACTTTCGCGAGATTGGTTTTGGTGACTTCGATGTAATAGCTGAATATCTGGTTGTACCGAATCTTCAAGGACTCGATACCGGTGCGCTGGCGTTCCCTTGCTTCCAGGGCTGTGATCCAACCCTTGCCTTCACGACCGGCTTTGCGCAGCTCATCCACTCCGGCGTGATAGCCCTCTTTGATCAGCCCCCCATCGCGGCTGGACAGCGGTGCCTCAGGGAGAATGGCCTGTTCAATCAGGTCATAGACATCCTGTGCGTTGTCCCAGGAATGCTTGAGCCCGGCGAGTAGAGGAGACGCAAGGGTTTCTAGATATCGCAATAATTCCGGCAGGACCGCCACCGATTCTTTGAGAGCCAGTATATCTTTAGGGGTCGCGACCCCTAGGGAAATTCGGCTGCTCAAGCGACAAATATCTTGAACACCGCGCAGCGCGGATCTCATTCCCACACGTGCATCGGCGCGTTCTTTCAACTCTGCAACGCTGTCCAACCTTGCCTGGATGAGGTTGGACTCTAAGAGCGGGCGGAGAATCCATTCCCGTAGCAGCCGAGTTCCCATCGCAGTGGTGGTGCGATCGAGAACGGCAAGGAGTGTCAATTCACGTCTGCTGGTGTGCGGGGCTGACGCGCTCATCGGTCGAACGAGTTCGAGGTTCTGAATAGTCGCGCTATCAAGATGCATCGCGTCTTGCTGCCGTCTGATCGTCAGACGCTTGATATGATCGAGTCTTGCCGACGGCTGTGTTTCCTGCACATAGCGCAGCACGGCGGCGGCGGCAGCGATGCTGACCGAAAAACCTTGACATCCGAAACCGTCCAGGGAATGCACCGAAAAATGTCCGTGCAGTAACGTGCGCCCGTCTTCGAGATTGAACCAGGCCGCCGGTCGTTGACTCAGTCGAGACCCGGGGAGGGACACGAAGTGCTTATTGAACTCCGGTTGTAGAGAATCAGAAAGGAGCAACTCTCTCGGTTGGAGACGAGCGAGCTCGTCGAGGCAGCTCAGCTCTGCATGTTCACCAGCGAATTCTTCGATTGAAAAGTGACCGGTAGAGAGGTCCAGTGCGGCAATACCAAGGGACACGTGGACGGGATCAGAGTTACTCTTGGAGGTCGAGACGGAGACAGCAGCCAGAATGTTGGATTCTGACGGCGAGAGGAACTCATGATCAATCAATGTGCCAGGGGTATACAGCCTGACGACCTCTCGACGGACCAACCCTTTGGCCAGCTTCGGGTCTTCAACCTGTTCGCATAAGGCGACCGTCCGTCCCGCTTTGAGAAGTTTGGCGATGTAACCGGTCGCCGCATGGTAGGGCACTCCGCAGAGAGGGACCGGCGTCGCACTGCTCTTGTCTCTGGATGTCAGCGCAATGGAGAGGAGACTGGCAGCTTCGACGGCATCCTCGTAGAACATCTCGTAAAAGTCGCCGACACGAAAGAGGAGAATAGCATCGACATATCCTTGCTTGATCTCTCGATATTGACGCATGAGCGGCGTCAATTCTATATCAGCCATCAGATTGCTCCGCGGAAAACTTCGGGGTCTCAGGCGAGCCCGGCCCACGCGTGGCTTTGTCGACCGATTGTCGAAGGCGTTCAAGATCAACTTCCGCTTCCTGCAAGGCTTTGGTCTTTCGTCTGATTTCAATCCGGCCGCGAACCCATGCGGGGAAGAGAAGAATGCCTGACACGAGAAGCCCGATGGCGAATGCGGCCAGGATAGGCTTATAAATGGGGGTTGAAGCTGAACGGAGCCCGAAGAAATAACGCAGTGTGACTTCTTGTTCTTGATTCTGAAGGAAAAACGAGAGGGACAGCAGCAGTAACGTCCCCACCAACACCAGTCGCATCACGATCGAGTCCTCCGGGAAGGTGTCGATTCTACACGGTTGCGTTTTCCAGCTCTAGTAGATCGAGCGGCACGATATTGAGTCCGAATCGCTGCTAGGAGCTTCTCGGAACAAGAGCCTGAAGCTCGAAAAGTCATGCTGCGCGTACGCGGAGTGCGATGCTCGAGTAAAATATCGAGTCGATCGACCGGCAATGCACCGGGAAATTTATCGGCCCATTCAATAGCCGCGACGGTCGTCTCATTGAAATATTCATCGAGACCGATTGCGAGTACCTCCGTTTCGGAAGCTAATCGGTAGAGGTCTGCATGGATGAGAGCCACGCGGCCATGGTATTCGTGAATGAGAACGAACGTGGGGCTCGTGACTCGGGCCGGGTCGGCATCAAGACCTTCCGCTATGCCGCGAACGAGGGTGGTTTTTCCAGAGCCCAATGTTCCGCACAGTCCCAGAACCTCTCCCCCTGACAAGGCCTGGCCGATTAGACGTCCCAATCGGCCGGTATCCTCAACAGAACGGAGGACGAGAGCCTGTTCACCTGGCTGCGGCGCACGCGCACGTCTCTCCCGGTCAGTGTTGCCGTCCGTTATGGATGGCTTACGTGAGAACCGTTTGCGAAAGTGCTTGGGGGATGTGCTCAATGAGATCACCTGCCGTCATGGCTGCTTGGCCCAGTGCTGCTGCCGCCAAATCACCTGCCAGTCCATGGAAGTAGGTTCCCGCACATGCGGCATCCCAT
>DAISKX010000303.1:0-5085 GCA_036820725.1 Nitrospiraceae bacterium | reverse complement strand
AGCCTCGCAAGGGCAAAGAGCGTTCCGGTACACATTGAGCCTCGTCCAGCCATCGACCGTATGGTTCCACATGGCAATCATCAAGGAGTGGTGGGGATCGTCGCGGCCAAGGTCTACAGCGAGGAAGATGACATATTGGCCTTCGCAAAGTCCCAGCAGCAGCCGCCATTGCTGGTGCTGCTCGATGGAGTGGAAGATCCGTACAATCTTGGCGCAGTGTTGCGTACGTCCGAGGCGGCTGGTGTGCACGGCGTCATTTTGCCTGAACGGCGAAGCGTAGGGTTGACTGCCCTTGTCGCCAAAGCATCTGCGGGCGCACTCGATCACATGCATGTCGCCAGAGTCCGAAACCTCTCCCGCACGATCGAAGGACTGCAACAGACGGGAGTGTGGGTCTATGGGTTCGCACCGGCGTCGCCGAAAAACTATACGATGCTGGATTATCGTGGGCCTGTCGCACTGGTGCTGGGGGGAGAGGGAAAGGGAATTCGCCACGGAGTCCTGGAAAAGTGCGACGACACGGTTCATATTCCCATGTGTGGGCATGTCGCCTCACTCAATGTGTCCGCCGCGGCGGCAATCGCTCTGTTTGAAGTGGTCCGTCAGCGGAAGACACTGCAACGGTGAAATCCAGTACGGTCACCGGAGCTTCAACATCTTGCCCTGGATGGCTGCCTTCAAAAGTTGAGCGGTGTTGGAGACTCGGATTTTCTTCATCATGTTGGCCCGGTGCGCCTCGACCGTCTTGACGCTGATTTTCAATCGCTGGCCGATTTCTTTATTCTTGAATCCTGACCAGATCAGATCAAGAATTTCTTGCTCACGACTGGTGAGCGCTTCCGGACGTTTCTTTCTAGGGGGTGGGGGCACTTCATGAGACACCTTTTTCCCACGCCCGCTTTTTGGTGCAGTCACTGTGGCCATTTCAACACCATGTAATAGTTATCTGATGACAATCAAAATAAGCGTTTTGCCAGCAGTACTCTCTCCTAAGTGAAGTATAAGAAATTCCCGGTATGATTGTAAATGGACGTGTTGCAATAAGAACGATTTCTTTTGAGGATGAATACACGTACAGCAATAATGCTCAGTCCACTCGTTAACGCACTGTTCGTGTAGAGGGTGATAACTCTCATGCCGGTCGTTGTGATAGCCTCTCTGGTCGGCGCGGTGGTCGGCAGCTTCCTTAACGTGTGCATCTACCGCCTGCCTCGTCATGAGTCTGTCGTATGGCCGGCTTCCCACTGTATCGCCTGCGGACGGCTGATTGCGTTCTACGATAACATCCCCATGATCAGCTATGGCATTCTGCGCGGCCGTTGCCGAGCATGCCGCGCTTCGATATCAATCCAATACCCATTGGTCGAGTTGGTCACCGCGATCGGCTATGGTGTGTTATTCTGGCATTTCGGCCTGACCTCGGCGGCATTCGTCTACGCGCTGTTATATTCAGCATTGATCGTGATTACCGGTACAGATCTCTCGCATCAAGTCATTCCGGACGTGATCACCTTGCCGGGACTCGTCATTGGAATTCTCAGCGCTGCGGTCATTCTTCCGCTTGGGATTCTGAACTCGCTAGCAGGGGTCGTCGTCGGTGGAGGTCTTTTGTGGGTGTTGGCTTGGCTAAGCCCGTACCTTTTCGGAAAAGAAGGCATGGGCGGCGGCGATATCAAACTCATGGCTATGGTTGGCGCCTTCCTTGGCTGGAAACCGGTGTTGCTGGCTATCATGGTCGGATCATTGGTAGGCTCCATCGTCGGTGTAGGCCTCATTGCGCTTCGGGTCATGCGCCGGGACGAGTATCTTCCTTTCGGTCCCTTTCTGGCCGTGGGCTCTCTCGTCGCCCTTTTCCTCCATCAACCGGTATTGGATTGGTATTGGAGCTTGTTTGATGGGATTCCATAAATTCCTGGAAAGCATGGTCTGGAGCCAGTTGTACAGGTTTTCTGTATCCGAATGGATGCCGTGCTGTATCTGAAGGGGAACAGTTCAAATCTGTTCAACTGACCCCTACCGACTCTTCCCCCGGTTGTTCGTACCACATCCCTTCACATTCTGTTGATCCAGCGAGGCGTTTCGATTTCACCGCCTTGCCTCCTCGTCTCCGTGAACGAATGTTCTCGAGAGACCGGTACGGCATGGAACTTGGAATCCCGTCGACGCACTGGCAATGAGGAACTTATGAATGAACGCGGAGCATCCCTTACAGAGCTTCTTGCGGTGATGAGTATCATCACAATCGTGTGTCTCCTGAGCGCCCCGCAATGGCTGGCGCTCGCAGCACGGCTGGATGGTCGCGGTGTGACCGCGGAAATAGCCGGAGAGCTTCGACTCGCGAGGCAACTCGCAATCGCCAGGCAAGAGCGTATTCGCGTGGTGTTCGATGGAGAGCGCGCCATGATGCGCACGGAATTGCACGACGGGCCGCCGACTCTGTTGAGAGCCCATCACTTCGCAGGGCGAGGGACCGTTCTCGAATCGTCAAGCAACGGCTTGCAGATCGTGTTTCATCCAAGCGGGCGTTCGGCGACTGCCACCACGATCGTGCTAAGCGATCGGAACCACAAGAGGCGAAGTATTACCGTCGGCATAACCGGAAAGGTGAGCGCGTTATGAATGCAAGGGATGGATCAGTTGAGTCACGACGGCTGGAACGATCCAGTGGCTTTACCCTGATCGAAGTGATGATCTCGCTCGTGGTGCTTGGCATCGGTCTCATGGGGATTGTTGGGATGTTGCAATGGGGGGAGCGTGGTTTGGCAATCAGTTCAAAGACGACGCACGCACTCTCCTTAGCGGAGGCTCGGTTGGAAACCAAGCAGGCTGGACCATGGGAGCATCTGTTGAGCGACGATCTCGATCATGACGGCGTGCCGGAGTTGCTCATGCAAGACGACGGCGTCAGGGATGATTTCAAATCCGCTGATGGGATCTTTACTGCGAGTCTCGACCAAGATGGCATTCATCTAGTGTGGACGGTAGAACTGAATCGCGCGGGTCCGCTTGGTTCTGCAGGAATGGCATGGATCGAGGCACGTGCGCGATATGAATCGATTCCGGGACAGACCCGCGAGATCCGGCTGCGCACCCTTCGAGCCAACCCCAAGTACATCGGACCATAACTAACTGTTTTTCTGGAGGCGAGACGTCGATGTTTCACCGCATATGTCAAGAATCGGTTCTTTCAGTTAATTCACAAAGAGGAGCGAGCGTACTCGAACTCCTCATCGCCATTGCTATCAGCAGTGTGGTGTTTTCGGGAGTGTGCAGCATGATGGCGCAATATGGACAACGATTCCAAACCCACCAGATTGCGAGCGGCCTCAAACAGGAATCTCGAATCGGCCTCGAAGTATTAACCAGTGAACTCAAACTGGCGGGAACGGGGGGAGCACCAGGTGAAGCGGCCCTCCTCAAAATCGGTAGGACCGAACTCTGGTTCAACGCCAATCTGTCTAATTTGCAAACCGTGTTGAGTCAGACGGCTCAAGCAGGAACGCAGGATCTTATTGTCGAAAATGGATCTGGTTGGCCGGATGGAAAAGAAGTCATCCTGTGCTCGCTGGATCGGTGCATGGCAAACCGACTGATCCGCGCCGGACGAGCGAACGCCTTGAATGTGGATCTCCCTTTGCCGGCGGTGTTTCCTGCCGGCAGCGCGGTCTTTGTATCGAACCGCGTGCATTACTATCTCGGCCAGGATGACCAAGGCGTCCCACGAGTCATGCGAGAAGTGGATGGAGGCATCGGCACCTTGATCAGCGGCATCAGTGACTTTCGGTTGGAGTATTTTGGAAGGAATGGGTTTCCCACGACTGATTCGGCGCTGGTCGCTCGTGTCCGGGTGACCGCAAGCCTGAAGGATGTCCGCGGGCTGACGATCCATGAAATCGGTCTTCGGACATGATGAGAAAACATTTAACTGTCGGTATAGGGGGATTAGACATGGGAACGCATCTGGACGTGAACGACCGTGGTTTCGCTCTGTTGGCTGTGCTCATGTTGGTGTGCATTCTTTCCCTTCTCGGGATGACGTCGTTGCAGCTTGCCACTCAAGAAATGACCGGGACGAGGGCTTTGCAGGAAGAACATACGGCTCATCATGCAGCTGAAGCTGCGGTTGGGATGGTGATGGAATGGTTTCATGATCCCGCGGCTGCTCTGCAAGGCCCTGAAGCGCGGCTACTTTCAAAACAGCTGGTAGATGGGTACGGTCAGCCGGCATTTGTGGATGCACATGGTGTTTCTCAGTTTAGGGGCACGGCAGACAGACCCGACATTCTTTTCGACGCCAGCATCCCACAGCATGATCAACTCTTGAACGATGCTGCAACCGGGTGGTTCCGCTCGTTACAGGGAATGGCTCGCATTCTTAAGTTGCAGGTCTATGGTCCGGTCCGCCCTGGGCTGCTCTGCACCGTTGAGGTCGTCGCAGCAGCCGGGCAGCGAGGACACATCAAGAAAACGGTCTCGGTGGAGTTCGGAACCTACTCCATACCTCCGTTGAGAGCAGCGATACAAGCCGCCGGCATTGGAGGCAGTTCGCCGCCCGCAAGCTCTTCGTCAATGCTCGTGCATTGGGGAGATCTCAAGTCCGGCGGCAACGTGCGATTGATCAGCCAACAGGATGTGCCAGAAAAGACGTCTCAAGCCTCAGTTTCTGGGCAGCCTTATGGCGAAATGAGTTATCCGCAGGACCGGTGGTTCGACATGTGGGTTGGTGGAGAGGTGATTTTCGATCGTCCTCAATCATCGGAAACGCAAACATTGCCGGGAAATCTACATGTGAGTCAGAATCCCATGCCCGGGTTAAAGATGGATCAGTGGCAATATGAGACGCTCAAACGAATGGCGATCCAATTTGGATCCTACTACGGTCTGGACCGTGATGGTCGCCTGCATCCGGGCGGAGTCATCCACCCGGGAGAGGGTGTTGCGGCTGATGAGGTACTGAGTGCTCGTGGAGTGGGCGACCACCATGGCCTCGTTTTTATCGATACGCTCGATCAACAGCCTCCCCGGATCGACAACCTCGGCACCCTGACATTGAACGGCGAGTATTTGGAAGGAATGTTCGTCATG
>DAISKX010000302.1:0-5086 GCA_036820725.1 Nitrospiraceae bacterium | reverse complement strand
GGCATCCCCTCCACCGGGGGTTGTCCCTTCCCAGGTCTTACGCTGTTCACACTTGACCCTAAGGACCACATCAGCAGGCTTGGACGCCTCCCGGATGACGGCATAGCCGAGTTCGGACATCCGGCGGGACACCACGTCACCGATAGCTGTGGGATCGATGGACCCCTTATCGGTTAATGCAATGACATCCAGTTTCACGGTCTGAATCTTGGCTAGTTCTGCCTTTTGTTCAGGAGAGAAGTAATCTCGATAGGCAAATGCAGAATCGGATGATGCCAGTAAAACCAGAGAAAAGGATATGACTATGCAGAATGATCCCTTCATCTCATCCCTCCTTGAAGGCCTACCCTCCCATTAGATTGATCAGTTGAACTGTGGTTAGTAAGCCAAAGTCCGGATACATACCATCATGCTTCCATGACCTCAGCGGTGATGGGTGGGGAATGGTCTGTCCCCGACGAAGCTGCGGACTGGATACAATCGTGATCTTTCAGAAGATTGATGGTGAGTCATTATACCTCTCCCTACTTTTTCATACTACAGAAGTTCCTATCCTCAAATGTCACCAGCCTTCGAAGTGAGATCAAAATTGGGACGTCCAAAGCACCTCGCAGGTTGATGCGCCCCCACCTGAGTATGGGTTGACAGTCAGGCTCAATCGACGGTAGAAGATGGCATAAACAAAAGGTCTTCCCGCACGCTTCTGCAGGTCTTTTGCTCCCTTGAAAGAGCCTCCATGACGTGCGAGAGTGGCGGAACTGGCAGACGCGCGAGACTTAGGATCTCGTGGGTAACCGTGGGGGTTCAAGTCCCCCCTCTCGCACCATAGTCTCACAGGATACAAACGGCGCGCTCGCTCACCTAGAGCCCTCGGAGGTCTTGACACTGATATGAAGATGGAAGTGACTGAACTTGGTCCAATGAAACGGGCGTTGAAGATTGAGGTCCCGGCAGAAGAAGTCAACCAGCGTTTCATTCGTGCTTACACAGAGCTCAATAAGCAAGTCCGTATCCCCGGTTTTCGACCAGGCAAAGCGCCGGTCCCCCTACTCGAAAAGCGATACGCAAAGGCGATCGAAGAAGATGTGATTCGTTCTTTAGTTCCTGATTACTACGATAAAGCGATCAAGCAAGCCGGGATCGTGCCGATCCTTGTGGAAATTCCACCCTTAGAGCGTGTCAAAATCCAGAAGGATACGGCGTTCAGCTTCACCGCCACCGTTGAAATCAGGCCGACCATTCAGTTGCGCGACTACAAGGCCCCGAACCCCATCTCGCTGAAGCCCGACAAGCGGGCAGTCACTGACGAGCAGGTCGATAAGGCCCTTGAGGTTCTCCGTGAGCAGATGGCTCAGCTACATCCAGCCGCTCCGAACAGCGCTCTCACCGAAGGCGACTATGCAGTTCTGGACATCGAAGGTTTCCTGAATGGTCATGCCCTTGAAGGGACCAAGAAGGAAGGTCACCTCCACAAGGCTGGTTCCCAGACGTCGATTCTAGGAATCGACGTCGATAGTCATATCATCGGCAAGAAAGAAAATGATGTTGTGGACATTCCACAAGTCTATCCTCCCACCCATCCGGACCCGAGAGTGGCCGGCAAGACCGTGATCTTTCGCTGCACCCTCCGGTCAATCAAGCAGAAGAAACTTGCTCCCCTCGATGACGAGTTTGCCAAAGACTGCGGTCCTTACACTTCGATTCAGGACATAAAGGATAAGCTTCGCGCAGAGATGGAGCGGGCACTGAAGAAAGATATCGACGCGTCTTACAAAGATACGATCCTCAAACGCCTGGCAGAAATGCACCATTTTGATCTACCACAGACTCTCGTCGACCGAGAGCTTACCGCCATCGTCCGACAACACCTGCAAAATCGCCAGCGCAAACAGGACGACCCTGGCAATGCCGAAGCCGCCGCCGCGCGAACCGAAGATATGAAGAAACTGCAGGAAGAACATCGGCCGGAAGCAGAACAGCGGGTCAAAACCAGTCTTATCTTGGAAGCGGTCGCCGACAAGGAAGGTCTGACAGTGACCACCGAGGATCTCAATGCTGAAATCACACGGCTTGCGACGGAAATAAAAATCTCTGTCGAGGAAATCCGTCGCATGATCCAAGCAGGCGGACAAGACTCATTAGATGATTTACGAGCGCGGGTTCTTGCCGACAAAACACTTGATTTTGTCTACCGGCACGCAGTGATACAGGGATGATCATTTTGCATGCCAAAAACCGCGCCTCAAACCCCATTGACGTTGCCACGCACGAAAGACCCCGCGCTCATTCGATCTATGTTAATGTGAGAGTCTGAAGAATACCATAGCCGAAAGGATCACGTTGCATGTTAGTCCCGATTGTAATTGAGCAAACGAACCGCGGCGAACGCGCGTACGACATTTATTCACGCCTGCTCAAGGACCGCATTATATTCTTGGGAGCGCCGATCGACGATATCTTCGCAAATCTCATCATTGCTCAACTTCTCTTCTTGGAAGCGGAGGATCCTGAAAAGGATATCAATCTTTACATCAATTCGCCGGGAGGGAGCGTCACGGCAGGACTAGGCATTTATGACACCATGCAATACGTCAAGCCCCCCATTACCACCATCTGTCTGGGGCAGGCCGCCAGTATGGGAGCGTTGTTACTCACCGCCGGGACCAAAGGCAAGCGCTTCGCGCTACCGAATGCCCGCGTGATGATTCATCAACCCATGGGAGGTTTCCAGGGACAGGCTACTGAGATCGACATTCATGCACGTGAAATCTTGAAGATACGGGAGAGACTGAACGATATTCTTTCCAAACATACCGGTCAGCCTCTCGACAAGATTGCGTTGGATACCGAACGCGATTATTTCATGTCAGGGGAAGAAGCCAAGCGTTACGGCCTGATCGATGAAGTCATCACGAGGCAACTCAAGAGTATCAAGGGCATTGGGCCTAGCGAATCAGTTAAAGACGGAAGCAAGAGTTCGTAGGACCAGGAGGTAGCATGGCCAAACAGGAGAAGGTCGATCGGCACTTGCGTTGTTCGTTCTGTGGCAAGAGCCGTGATGAAGTCCGCAAACTTATCGCCGGGCCGACGGTCTATATTTGTGACGAATGCGTCAACCTCTGCAATGACATCATTGCCGAAGATTGGGAAGAGGCAAAAGAGGAAATTTCGGCGAAATTAAAAAAGCCGGCTGAAATCAAGCACCATCTCGATCAATATGTGGTCGGTCAGGACCGCGCAAAAAAGATTCTTTCGGTGGCCGTGCACAATCATTACAAACGCATTTCGTCCAAGGAAAAAGACGTTGACGATGTCGAGCTGCAAAAGGGCAACATTGTGATGATCGGGCCGACTGGTACCGGTAAGACGCTCCTGGCCCAGACCCTCGCTAAGTATCTCGATGTGCCCTTTACTCTGGCCGATGCAACCACTCTGACGGAGGCCGGTTATGTCGGAGAGGACGTTGAAAATATCATCCTCAAATTGTTGCAATCAGCGGATTATGACGTGGAACGTGCCGAACGCGGCATCGTCTACATCGACGAAATCGACAAGATCAGCCGGAAAAGCGATAGCCCATCGATCACGCGTGATGTATCCGGTGAAGGAGTGCAACAAGCGCTTCTCAAGTTGATTGAAGGAACAGTCGCCAATGTTCCCCCGCAGGGCGGACGCAAGCATCCTCATCAGGAATTCATTCAAGTGAATACGGCGAATATTCTCTTTATCTGCGGCGGGGCATTTGTTGGACTCGAACAAATTATTGAACAGCGCCTGAATCGTAAATCGATGGGATTTGGTGCCGACGTGCGCGGCCGGAACGACGTCCGCCTGGGAGAACTGCTTCCTTTCGTTCAACCTGAAGACCTCCTCAAGTATGGTTTGATCCCTGAATTCATCGGCCGGCTTCCGGTCGTCGCAACGCTCGATGAGCTTGATGAGAAGGCGCTCATTCGCATTCTTACGGAACCGCGCAACGCACTCACAAAGCAATATGAAAAACTTCTCTCTTTTGAAAAAGTGAAACTGAAGTTTACGGAGGGAGCTCTCGGCGCCATCGCACGAAAAGCTTACACGCAAAAGACCGGGGCCAGGGGACTTCGCGCCATTCTGGAAGACGTCATGCTAGATCTCATGTATGACGCCCCTTCGCAGAAACAAATCAAAGAGGTGGTGCTGACAGAGGATGTCATCGCCGGAAAACATCCTCCGATCAGACTCTTCGAGCAGGACAAAGACGCGAAGAGCGCCTGAACACTTGCTCAATCGACGGTGAGATCTTGTCGGATCGGGGTTAGTATGACCTTCCCCGCTACAGGCTATACATACTTCCAAGGTCACTCTGGTCGATTCGTCCGCGAACACATCACTGCTCTCTTGCTCCGGTGATTCGGGTTCCTGCCATTTCTTCACAATTTGTCGACATTTTTCACTGCTCCGTTATACTGGCCATCAAAAGGGTTCACTGAACCTTACCTAGGAAGAGACCGTGAAATTCCCGATCGTTTCAAGCAACAGACACAAGAGCAAGATTCTGGAAATTGATCCCGACCGTGAGATCGTCACCCTCATTGGAATCAACGGAGAGCCACTGGGTAGCTTGGCGTGGGATTTCGTCATCGATCAAATTCTGGCTTATCGGAAACCGCACCATTTCGACGATGCCCGATCAGAACCAAGAATTTCATTATCGATACGCGTCAGATACAATACACCGGAAGGCAACCAGTTCGAAAGTCGAGCAGGGGGGATTGGTGGGGGCGGTCTTTTCATTGAGAGTCATGTCCCGCTGACGGTCGGCACCAAACTGGCTATAGAATTCTCTCTTCCGGAGTCCCCAACCGAATGGCTTTTGGCCAAAGGAGTCGTGGCCTGGGTCTGCCCGAAAGCTGATCAATATACTTTCAGTCCAGGCATGGGCGTTCGTTTTACAGACATTGAACCGGATATCCGGTCGCGGGTCCTCAATCTTGTCCATTCGGTGAAGAGTGCCAGCCAGAGCGCCTAGCGCATATCTAGGCGCCTATCCGAAAGAAACGGACGAGCGGAGAAGGTGCTGCCGCGGTTCAGCGACCTCGGCCAGAGG
>DAISKX010000301.1:0-5123 GCA_036820725.1 Nitrospiraceae bacterium | reverse complement strand
TGGAGCACGCGGTGTCCAGCGTGTAGCTGGGGCCGCGGAAGTCGTAGTGGTAGCGGAGGCTCCGGTGCCCGTCGTGCACGTCGAATCCGAATCACTGAAACTCGGCGGCGCAGCGAACGTGTTTAACAATATCCTGGCACTTGGCGGCAAAGCGGACATCTGCGGCGTGATCGGTGCCGATGAAAGCGGACGACTCCTCTTGAAGGAACTGGGAGGAAGACGTGAAGCGCGCGGAGGGGTCGTCATTGATCACGATCGACCCACCACGAGGAAAAACAGGGTGGTCGCGCATAATCAGCAGATCGTCCGATACGATGTCGAACGCCGGACTGAGCTGAAGGCGACCCTGCAACGGCGAATTCTGAGATATGTCGAATCGCGTCTCCGTGAGATCTCCTGTTTGGTCGTGTCGGACTATGCCAAAGGCGTGGTGTCTGCTTCGCTCATGGCAGAATTGACTCGTTTGGCGGGCAGGCGGCGCATTCCAATTGTGGTGGATCCGAAGGTGGAACATTTTGGCTATTACAAAGGGGTCACGGTCGTGACCCCAAATCATATCGAGGCCACCCAAGCAGCCGGTGTGCACGGCGACGACGATCAGGCGGTCAGTGAAGCGGGAGCCGTCATCCGTCAGCGGCTGGGCTGTCAAACCGTGTTAGTCACGAGAGGCGAAAAGGGAATGAGTCTCTATGAGGCCGACGGGGCCTATTGGCATATTGCCACCCGCGCTCGCCAGGTCTTCGATGTCACCGGAGCAGGGGATACGGTGGTGGGAACCTTGGCCCTTGCGCTGTCCACCGGCGCCACGATGAGAGATGCTGCTGCCCTTGCGAATCACGCGGCTGGTGTCGTCGTGGGGATGGTGGGAACCGCGACGGTCACGACCTCTCAGCTCACGGAGGCGCTGGACCATGGGTGAACGATCCACCGTGACGGTCGTTGTGCCTGCGCGATACGGATCGTCGCGGTTTCCCGGGAAGCCGCTCGTCCGCTTGTTGGGAAAGCCCATGATTCAACACGTCTATGAACAAGCCAAAGCCTGTCGTGCAGTCGAGCGGGTGGTCGTGGCAACCGACGATCAACGCATCCAGGCGGCTGTCGAAGAATTCGGAGGGACGGCCATTCTGACGACCACACCCTTCCGCACTGGAACAGATCGCATCGCAGGTGTGGCGCATCATTACCCCGGAGAATATTTTGTCGACCTCCAGGGAGACGAGATCATCCTGAATCCAGACCTGCTCACCGATCTGATCGAACCATTTCTCGCAAGCGGCGAAGGCATGGGGACGCTCAAGCGGCGGATCGAGTCATCCGACGACCTGCACAATCCCGGTGTCGTCAAGGTCGTGACGGATGGTCTCGGCTATGCGTTGTACTTTTCACGAGCCCCCGTTCCGGTCGTCCGGGATGATGCCCAACATCAGGCGGTCCCCGGAGTACATTTCATTCATCTCGGGCTGTACATCTATACACGAGATGTGCTGATGCATCTGTCGTCATTGCCCACCGGATCGCTGGAAGACGTCGAGAAGCTCGAGCAGCTTCGTGCGCTAGAGCATGGGATCCGGATTCGCGTGTGGGAGACGAGGCACCCGTCACTGAGGATCGATCGGCCGGAAGATGTGTCCGCTGCGACGGATCAGCTTCGTCGTGCCGACATGGTGCGTTCCTCACATTAATTCGTCTGATGACCAGACAAAGTAAGGTGTGACGATGAGCAAATTTATTTTTGTGACCGGCGGCGTGGTCTCGTCCCTCGGTAAGGGTCTGGCGTCGGCCTCGATCGGCAATCTGCTGGAAAGTCGTGGCTTGAAGATCACGTTTCTCAAGTTAGACCCCTATATCAACGTCGATCCAGGCACGATGAACCCCTACCAGCATGGGGAAGTATTCGTGACCGACGATGGGGCAGAAACCGATCTTGATCTCGGACATTACGAACGCTATACCTCCCTGACGTTGACGAGGGAGAACAACTACACGACCGGCCGCATCTACAATTCGGTGATTACCAAGGAACGACGGGGCGATTACCTGGGAGGTACCGTTCAAGTCGTGCCCCACATCACGGACGAAATCAAACAATGCATCATCCGCATCTCGAACGGGATGGATGTCACCATTGTGGAGATCGGCGGGACGGTGGGTGATATCGAGAGCCTGCCGTTTCTGGAGGCTATCCGGCAAATCCCATATGACGTCGGACGGGACAACGTCCTTTACGTGCACTTGACCCTGGTGCCCTATATCGGAGCGTCAGGGGAGTTGAAGACCAAACCGACTCAACATTCCGTGAACAAGCTTCGTGAAATCGGCATACAGCCCAATATTCTCTTATGCCGAACAGATCGGTATTTACCCCCGGAACTGAAGGCCAAGATTGCGCTGTTCTGCAATGTCGAGAAAGATGCCGTGATCACAGCCAAGGACGTCGAGACCGTGTATGAGGTTCCCATCGTGTTTCGGAAGGAGGGCTTGGACGAACTCATCGTACGCATCCTGCATCTGGATACCGGGCCGCCGAACTTGCGGGAATGGGATGCCCTGGTCCAGAAGATCAAGCATCCCCAGCATGAAGTGTCCGTCGCACTCGTGGGGAAATATGCCGGGTTGAAGGAGTGCTACAAGAGTCTAGCCGAGGCCCTCGTGCACGGCGGCATCGATCATGAAACGCGGGTCAATATTCACTGGCTGGAATCGGAAGAAATCGAACGGTTGGGCACCGAACGAGTGTTGCGTGAAATGGATGGAATTCTGGTTCCGGGCGGATTCGGTATTCGCGGTGTCGAAGGGAAGGTCGAGGCCATTCGCTATGCGAGGGAGCGGCACATTCCCTATTTGGGGCTGTGTCTGGGCATGCAATGTGCGGTGATCGAATTCGCGCGGCATGTGGCCGGATTGAAAGATGCGAATAGCTCGGAGTTCGAACCGCAGTGCCCGCATCCAGTGATAAATCTGATGGCGGACCAGCAGGGAGTGAAGGACAAAGGCGGGACTATGCGACTCGGCGCCTATCCCTGCAAGCTCGCTGATAGCACGCTCGCCGAAAAATGCTACGGCATATCGGAAGTGTCGGAGCGCCATCGTCATCGGTACGAATTCAACAATCGCTATCGAGATCACCTGACCGAAAAGGGACTGGTGTTCAGCGGGCTCTCTCCTGACAACCGCCTCGTCGAAATTATCGAACTGCGCGATCACCCATGGTTCCTGGCCACGCAGTTTCACCCTGAATTCGGGTCGCGCCCGCACCGTCCCCATCCGCTCTTCAGCGGTTTCGTGGGAGCCGCGTTACGGAACAAATGCGGACGATAATCGAACGGCATCGTCATGGGTACTGGATGGCAGAGGTGCGCGATGTCGCATGAAATTGACCTGGGTTCTTTTCAAGTAGGTGGCATGCGTCCGCCATGCCTGATCGCCGGCCCCTGCGTCATCGAAAGCGAAGATCTTGCGCTGGAAACGGCGGAGCGCATCGCAGAAATCACCAAAGCCCTCGGCATTCCCTATATCTTCAAGTCTTCCTACGACAAGGCGAATCGCACGTCGATTGCGTCGTTTCGAGGTCCTGGTCTCACGAAGGGCCTGGCGGTCCTGCGCAAGGTCAAGGAACGGGTGGGTATCCCGCTCCTGACCGACGTTCACACCGTCGAAGATGCTCAGGAAGCGGCAACCATCGTGGACGTGCTTCAGATCCCTGCGTTTCTCTGTCGCCAGACCGATCTCTTGGTTGCAGCAGCCAAAACCGGGCGGGTGGTGAACGTAAAGAAAGGCCAATTTCTGGCCCCCTGGGAGATGGCCAATGTGGTCAAGAAGCTGGAAGAGAGCGGGAACCGGAAAATTCTGCTGACCGAACGGGGTTCATCGTTCGGCTACAATAATCTGGTCGTGGATATGCGCGCCCTGCCGATCATGCGTAGCTTCGGATACCCGGTTATCTTCGATGCCACCCATAGCGTCCAGTTGCCGGGCGGAGGCGGAACGAAGTCCAGCGGTCAGCGGGAATTTGTGGCGCCGCTCGCGTGCGCGGCCGCAGGAGCGGGATGCGACGGGTTCTTTATGGAGGTGCATCCCAATCCCGATGCGGCCTTGTCGGATGGACCGAATATGGTACCGCTGCACGACCTGAAATCGCTGCTCGAACGGATTCTACGGATATGCGACGCGGCAAAACAATAACGCGCCTCAACAAAACTTCATCGAAGAAGCAAGAGGGCTACCGGACCCGCAATTCCGCCATGTTGCAGGAGGGGAAACGCGTCCTCGAGATTGAGGCTCGTGCCGTGCAGGTTCTGATCGACAGACTGGATGAACGGTTCGCGCAAGCCGTGGATGTGCTGTATCAATGCAAAGGCAAGGTCATCGTGGCAGGCATGGGAAAGTCAGGATTGATCGGGCAGAAGATCGCGGCGACTCTCGCCAGTACCGGCACGCCATCGTTCTTTCTCCATCCGGCGGAAGGAGTCCATGGAGACCTGGGTATGGTCGCCCGACGCGATGCGATGATCGCCATCTCGAATAGCGGTGAGACCCAGGAGGTCTTGCAATTGCTGCCCTTTGTTAAACGCATGAATCTTCCGGTCGTGGCCCTGACAGGGCGGATGACCTCCACCCTGGCCAAAATCAGCGACGTGGTGTTGGACATCTCGGTCAGCGAAGAAGCCTGTCCGATGGGTCTGGCGCCAACGGCGAGCACGACGGCGACGTTGGCCATGGGAGATGCGCTGGCGCTGGCGCTCCTGCGGAAACGCGGATTCAAGCAGGAGGATTTTGCCCAGTTTCACCCCGGCGGCACGCTGGGCCGTCGGTTGTTGGTGAAAGTCAAAGACCTCATGCATGGCGGAAGCGACGTCCCCCGTATCGGACTGCATGCCTCAGGGTCTGACGCGATTCTTGAAATGACGGCCAAGAAACTCGGCATGACCACCGTGCTTGATGGAGCCGGTCTACTGATGGGGATCATCACGGACGGAGATCTTCGACGATTCATCCAGAACGGCGGTGATTTTACCCGCGTGACCGCTGCCGAACTCGCCAGCCGAAACCCGAAAACGATCGGCCCGGATGAATTGGCCACGACGGCTGTGGGCCTCATGGAACAGCATAGTATTACCGCGCTG
>DAISKX010000300.1:0-5142 GCA_036820725.1 Nitrospiraceae bacterium | reverse complement strand
AGGCTGACGAGATCGGCAAACTGTCCGTCGGTTCGCAACACCAAGAGCCGCTGAAGAGGACGGCTGCCGGCTCGCAAGGCTTCACGAACGGCGTGCAGACCGTACAGGATGACATTCTCGTCATCGTTTCCATCGACTCGTGCCATCGGGACGATCCTCGATTGTAATGCCTTGACCGGCGAGCGAAGTCCTGATTTCATCAGCGAGCTTGAAGTTTTTGCTTTTTCTCGCCTCAATTCTTTCGCGCAAGCGTTGTTCTATTTCCGAATCGGAAATAACGCTCCTCGCAGTACTCTTTTCCACGAGTCCGGGCGTTATGGTATCACTTACTTCTAATGACCTGAATTGTCTGGGGTTGAATTGCCATTCATCCAACTGAAAGAGTCCTAGTACACCACCCATGGAACGAAACATTTCTCGCATTTCATTTCCTTTTGATCGCGATAGAGGAAATCGTTCCAGCAACTTATTTATCTCACCTCGAAGTTTTTGGATCTCCGCAATGGCAACCGGGGTATTCAAGTCATCGGCCATTGCCTTCATAAAGGAGAGTCGTGTCCTTTCTTCCATATCTCGTGCTGGGTTGTCTTCAACATCGTCATCAACAGACTTTCCCTCTTTCAGGCGCTTGAAGAGATCATAGAAACCGTCCAATGCGCTCTTTGCATCATGAAGGCTTTCGTCCGAAAATTCGACGGGACTGCGATAGTGCGTCGATAACAGAAAGTAGCGTAATGTTTCTCCTGTTTCAGACTCCGGCCATTCCGATTTGTGAAAGATATCTCGAATGGCGAAGAAGTTCCCCAGTGATTTCGACATCTTTTCCTGATTGATCTGAACAAATCCATTGTGGACCCACATGCGCGCAAACTCTTTCCCCGTGGCGGCGCAGGACTGAGCGATCTCATTTTCGTGATGGGGGAAAATCAGGTCCATGCCTCCCCCATGGATATCGAATGTTTCGCCAAGATGGCGCATAGACATAGCGGAACATTCGATATGCCAGCCCGGCCTCCCGCCTCCCCATGGACTTTCCCACGATGGCTCGCCCGGCTTACTGCTTTTCCACAGAGCAAAATCCATGGGATATCGCTTCCGTTCGTTGACCTCAACCCGAGCCCCGGCCAATAGGTCCTCGAGTCTCCGCTTGGACAACCGTCCATAGGAAGGATAGGCCTGCACGGAAAAATACACATCTCCGTCCACCTGGTAGGCTGCCCCTTTCTTCACAAGGACGCTGATCAATCGAATGATATCGTCCATATGCTCTGTGGCTTTGGGTTCCCGCCACGCCGGACGAATGCCGAGCCGTTGCATGTCTTCATGATATGCGGCGATATACTTTGTCGTAATCTCCGAGCATGTCACCCCTTCATCATTGGCTCGTTTAATGATCTTGTCATCGACGTCGGTGAAATTTTTCACGAATTGGACCACATGGCCGAGATGTTCGAAGTACCGACGCATGACATCAAAGACCAGGGCGCTCCTGGCGTGGCCTATGTGACAGTAGTCATAGACCGTCACGCCACACACGTACATTCTGATGGTATTCGGCGCGAGCGATTCAAAAGAATCTTTCGTGCCGGTCAAGGTGTTATGAATCTTCATGCGCCGCGGCTATTGTGCTTGAGGTTTTGCACGCGGCCAATGTGACCACAGAAAATAGCCGAAGCCCAAGACGAGCACCACACCAATGACGACATCGAGGTGATGAAAGTATTCACGTAATCCATCCCAGTGTTCACCCAGTTTAAGACCGATATAGGCCAGGAGATAGCACCACGGAACGGATCCGATGAAACTGAACAGGACAAATTTCGGCACATTCATTCGAACGATTCCGGCAGGCAGGGAAATAAACGTCCGAACCACAGGCAACATCCGGCTGATGAGCACCGCCGCCTCACCATACTTCAGAAACCATCGATCCGCCATCTCCAGATCCCGACGGGACACGAGAAAATACGGCCCATAACGCTCCACAAACGGCCGCCCTCCCCATACCCCCGCATAGTATGCGACCAAGGACCCCAGAACATTCCCGATCGCGCCGGCCATCGTCACCCCGAACATGGAAAATTGACCGGTCGACACCAGATACCCGGAAAAGGGCATGATGATTTCACTAGGAAGGGGAATGCAGGCGCTTTCGATAGCCATCGTGATAAGAATGCCCGTGTACCCAAACTTTGAGATCATGGTCACCACGAAGCTGCTCAATTCGGCGATCAGTGCTTCGATAAAATTTGTCATGTATTAGATCCTGTTCGTTCGCTTAATGGCAGGCCTCTGTCGAGGTCGAACCGGCTTGTTCACCCTTGCCAGCACGCTCTCCCAGACCCGAAGTCGGTCCAGCGATTCGTAATGGGTTGTGTCGAGGTGAATGGGAGTAATGGATACCTTTCTCCGCTCAAGTGCCTCATGATCAGCCCATTTCTCACGGCTCCAGGATACCCTGGTTCCCGCGATCCAATAGTATTTCCTCCCGCGAGGATCTTCTTTTTCAATGATCGGGTTGTCGAACCGACGCCTGCTGAGACACGTAACCTGGACACCCTGCACGGCTTTCAGCACACAATCAGGAATATTGACGTTTAGAATTGTTTCGGGAGGCAATCCTTCTTTGATCACCTGGGCGGTCACGCGCTGTGCGTAATGAGCGCCGACATCAAATCGGAAATGCTCGTCACCCTCCTGGGAGACTGCGATAGAGGGAACGCCAAGAATGGTGCCTTCGAGAGCGGCTGAGACCGTCCCGGAATACATCACATCATCGCCTAGATTGACGCCTTTGTTGATGCCGGACACGACGACCGAAGGCGTGCGCGGTAGAATCTTGGCGAACGCGAGATTTACGCAATCCACCGGCGTGCCATTGACAGCATACATTCGCTTTCCCACTTGATGAATGCGCAATGGTTTGTGCAAGGTCACCCCATGGGCGACTGCAGTTCGCTCACGATCCGGCGCGACGACCCATACTTCCCCAAGACCTTGTAACGTCTCCGCCAATGCGTGGAGGCCGGAGGACATCACACCATCATCGTTGGTGACCAGAATTCTGATGCGGGCCACACCCTTCCTTTCTCGTAGGGTTACGATGATCGTCCATGGCTGCGGGCGAGATGAATGGCTGTCACATCACCGAGTTCAAATCAATATGTGGGGAAGGGGAACCGTGGTGAGTGCATAGGGGCGATGTACCCTGATCATCGGAGAGAAATATGGTCGGGGCGAGCCGATTTGAACGGCCGACCTCTCGCACCCCAAGCGAGTGCGCTACCAGGCTGCGCTACGCCCCGACATGACCAGAATCCGATTCACACTTCCTGGCCCCTCTGCAATAACACATCCCTATGCCGAATGGGAATCGATCAGTCGCAGAATAGCCTGTAAGTCTCCCCGCACCCGTTGCGTCAGCTCCTTGCGGCTTCCATGCTTGCTTCCCGCTCGTCCACGGCGGACCCAATAGCGCTTCACGCCGGCAAGCGTGTGACCTTCCTCATACAACATCCGTTTGATCTCCAGAATTATTTCGATGTCACGTTGTATATAGACGCGTTGATTTCCACGACTTTTCTTCGGCTTCAGAAAGTTGAACTCGGATTCCCAAAAGCGCAAGACATACGCAGGCAGCTTGGTGATTTTGCTGACCTCTCCAATTTTGTAAAATATCTTGCTGCCCAGTCTGGGTTCATTCCCCATGACCGGTCCTCATGAGATGAGCAATGTTGCCAAGGAAGCGGCTAAGAATTGACGTATTTTTTGAAAACCTGGCTTGGCCGGAACGTAACGACGCGTCGGGGAGTAATTCCGATCTCTTCGCCAGTTCGAGGGTTTCGTCCTTTTCGTGCTCCCTTGCTCCGCACAACAAAATTTCCAAAGCCTGCAATTTTGACCGAGTCTCCCTTCTGCAAAACCGACTTGAGAAGGTTGAGCACAAGCTCGACGATATCAGACGCCTCGTTCTTTGAGACTCCGACCTGTTTAAAGATCTCGTTCGCGATATCCGCCTTTCTCATGCTTCCTCCCTGCCGTCTCCCTAGAACCGTTGCTTAGGAAGTCCTCCGTGCCCATTGCCGGAGCGACGGACAATTTCCCCATAAGTTACGTGAGGTTACCTGCCCTGTCAAGGATTAAGTGCGCGGAACTGGTAGAGAGAATCGATCTTAGCGGTCTTTGAGGAGGAGCTTATACTCAATACTGTCGGCTAACGCCTGCCAGCTGGCTTCCATAATATTCTCGGAGACGCCGACGGTCCCCCATTTATCCTTGTGATCGCCTGATTCGATGAGCACACGGACCTTTGATTCAGTCCCCTGATTGGCAGACAATACCCGGACCTTATAATCCAGTAGTTTGACTTCGCGGAGTTCTGGATAGAACTTTTCCAATGCCTTTCGCAGAGCATGGTCCAGAGCATTCACCGGCCCCGTACCCACGGCCGCTGTATGTTCAATGACATCGCCCACTTGTACCATGACCGTCGCTTCGGACAGTGGCGTGCCATCGTCCTGTTTCTTCTCAACGATCACGCGGAATCCCAATAATTGAAACGAAGGCATGTGAGTGCCCATGGCTTTTCGCATGAGCAACTCGAAAGACCCCTCGGCACCTTCAAATTGATACCCTTGGCTCTCTCGATGCTTAAGCGTATCGACCAATTCCTGCAGTTTCGCATGGTCTTTGGTGAGCGTGATCCCGAACGCCTCAACCTTTTCCTGCAGTCCGCTTCGTCCGGCAGAATCTGAAACGAGCATCCGTTGTCGATTGCCCACTTTCACCGGATCAATATGCTCATACGTAGCGGGATTTTTTAAGACGGCATGGATGTGAACGCCACCCTTATGCGCGAAGGCGGCATCACCGACAAACGGTTGATGCTTGTTCGGCATCAGATTGGCGATTTCCGTGACAAATCCTGAGACTTCTTTGAGATGCTGTAAACGTTCTCCCAGTACCGGCCTGCGCATCTTGAGCTGCAAATTCGGGATGATCGAACACAGGTTGGCGTTGCCGCATCGTTCGCCGATCCCATTGATCGTACCCTGGACCTGTACAATGCCCGTGTCAATGGCGACGAGCGAGTTGGCCACCGCCATTTCACTGTCATTGTGTGCATGGATGCCGAGAACGACC
>DAISKX010000299.1:0-5143 GCA_036820725.1 Nitrospiraceae bacterium | reverse complement strand
AGATAGAGATCACCCAAGACAGGATAAAAAAATCACGGAAGCTTGAGTGTAAACCAGGTGGAAATTCCCTTCATACCGTTGCGTTCGACGTTGGAGCCGTCCCAAACCGCAAACGCGATCGGCACAGAAGCTCCCGCCTTGAACTGGGTATCATTGGCATCGCTGGTTTCCAATGTCCGCTTCACAACAATGCGCCAGGTTGGACCGGTGCAGCAACCGCCCTTCACCGAGCCAGCCGGTTCCCACACGCCATTGCCGATCACATCCTGATGTGCCTGCGTCGTCAGCGTGCTAAACCCGTTGGCATTGAGATCCTCGACTGAGCTTACACGCAACGTCGGGTCGGACATGATGTTACCGGACCAGATACCAGGGTTGAAGGGCCCCAGGCTGCGGCCGATTCGATCCGGATAGGTCACACCGCCGGCAGGCTCTTCAAAGTAGTAGTCCCAGAAAATACCCGGGTATTGATCGTCCACATCCCAAATACCCGCACTGTCCTTGCCCATATCCTTCTGCCACTCGGCGTTCCAGCGCCAGATGTTCACGGTTCCGCCCGACTGCCCCATGCACTGGAACGGTGGCGCGCCGGACGTATTGACTGGAAACATGATGGAGGCCTGGTCACGGAAATCCTGTGGTCCGATCGTCGTATCATTCTTGGTCTGATCAGCCCAATCGAGCCGAAGACCTAGTTCCTTGCCGTTGCTGACCGCCTTCACAAACACCGATTTCACCGAGAAGTTCGGGTGCATCGGTGTGGTGATCAGCTGACCGCTTAGAGGAACTACGACACCTGGTACGCCTTCCCAAATCGGGTTCGCACCATCCATTGGGATGGGCCCTTTGATCGCCTTAGCCGGGATAGTCACCGGCTGGCTGACCGCCAGGGGGACCTGCCCAATAGTCATCATAATCCCGACGACCAGGGCAGAGAACAGAATGCCAAACACTAAACCCTTGTTGCGTGTCTGCACCAATCTCATACTATAGGCCCTCCTCCTAATAGGATTAATAATAATGAGAACGTTAAACTTATAACGATTAATACACCCTAACTACCGCAACAACACACGAAAATTATGCCGTCCCAACAGGCCCCTCGTCTTTATCTTCCTTCTCCTTCTTATCCATAAAGGAGGACGCACCCACTTCATTCAGAAGCATACTCAGCTCATTGCCCTTGTCCTGCGCACCGCACTCGTAAGTTTGCCCTTCCGGAGCATTAAATGTGGCAGGTCGATAGTCGGCCTCGGAATACGGCTGCGGGGTCACATTCAGGAAGGCCACCTCGAAATCCATCCAGTCAGACATTGAATCCGCCACCAACTTGAACAAGCCGGAATCGGCTTTCTTCGAGAGCATGCGACAGAACAGGGGGACCCAACGGCCGATGTGATTCTTGACGAACTTTTTCTGAGCTTCCACCACGATATCGGTTTTTTCCATCCCGTCATGACAGCGCGAATACGATTCTTTATAGGTGAGGAAGTGCATGAACTCGAATTCTACGCTGAGGTGATCGAGCCGCTCGTGGACGTCTTTAGAGAGTTCTACACCAAAAGCCCTGTAGAACCCTGCGATGTCGCCCATCACGTGGGATTGGGCAAAAACGTGGTCATTTCCAAATAGGGTTTCATAAGGAGGGCAATCGAGGGTAATCACGTTGGTGAACACCCGCCTGTGTTCCGATTGCAAATCGGTCAATTGCCAGTTTACGCACTCTGCGGACACAAGCTTTTCGATCTGGTCCAACTGCTTGTGGAGAGCCGCGATTTTCTGTTTGGCACGGTCGCCGCCTTGCCCCTCGAGCGCAGCCCGCAAGCCATCAAGGGCAGCCCGCCCATCCTCTACAAATTCTCCACACTGAAGATAGTCAAGGAATTCCTCATCCTCAGGGTAGAGCAAGCTCCAGGAAAACAAGAGATACATTTTGCTGCGATTGAGCGCACGCTCAACGGCGGGGGAATCTTTTATCGCGACCGGTTGAGGAATGATTGCACTAACGGAGGGGACGGCACCCTGTACTGCTTGTTTCGGTGTCATGCGTATTTTTGCTCCTCGCTCAATGTGTTACGCGGTGTCTTGACATCATTCACACGCCTGCGTAACACATCGTAGCTTCGCACAGGTTCGCGTATGATAGGTAAAGGTGAAGGGGTTGTCAAGCGTGAACTCACCCCTACTGGCTGCAACTTTAACCGCCTGACTCTCTATCTGTGCCATTGCTCACTCAGCTCAATTCCTGGCTCCTTTCGATCAATAATTTGCAGATGTATTCTTACTCTGAGAGACGAGCTGACGGATGGGGGTTACCTTAATCGCCAAGCGATCATTCACTGTCTTACAAATCTGCTCACACAACCCGCAACCCACACACTGCCCGGACGCAACCACGAGGCGTAACGTATCGAAATCCATAGAGAGCGCCTCCGTCGGACATCGCGACACGCACGCGTGACATCCCTGCCCTGCCGTACATATCCTATCCGACACGACCGCCAACCCCATTCGCACATCACGAGGAGTGTCCACGGGAAGCAGTGCATCCGTCTCACAGGCGGCGATACATGGAAAGTCTTCACAGAGATGACAGGCCATCTGATCTGGGAAAATCACGGGCGACCCGTCCCGGCGATCGAATACGATCGCGTTGTAGGGACAAACCTTCGCACAATCACTGCAGCGCGTACACCGCTCGAGGAACAGGGCCTCTTCGACGGCGCCAGGCGGTCGAAGACCATCCGTCCGCGCAGGGGGAGCGGGAGCAGCCTGTTCGCGTGGAGCATCTTTGTGCTTCACAAACTCGTGGGCTGCCTTCGCAACAGAAAACACGGAATCTTTGAAAAAGTCGCGGCGCCCGTATTTCGAATCCGCAGCCATCGGCAACCCCTTACATTACACCGTCAGCACGCAGCTTATACACCTCGACGCAGCGGTCGCAGGCTCCGAACTCGGTATCCCAGCCGGGGTGGTTCTCACGAATGAAATCTAGCACATAGGTTTCTACCTTGGTCGACATGTCTTCAACCCAGGAATAGGTAGGGAACCGGCACAGAGGACAGGGAAACCCCGGCATCAACATGACCTTGTTGGTGGTCTCCGGAACTTCTCCACCTTCCACGTCGACAGCTCGGTCCATGACGCGTAGCGTGTCCGTGGACATCTCTATCAACTCTGAATGGGTAAAGAAGGAGGTTTGCCAGAGCCCCTCGAATACCGATTTCAACTGCGGAGGAGGAATCTTTCGATACCAGGAGCGAAACTCTTTGAAGCGATCCTCTTTCGACAGCATTGGTTCCTTGCCGTCGATCACGAGCCGGCTATCCACGCTTAAATTCCAGAGAACCCGATACCGGTGCAAGATCAGGGTTTCTTCTCCCGGATTCTGACCCACCTTCGTATCCGGATCATAGGCGAAGGTAGGATCCAGCATATCGTGAATATGCATCAGTTCGTGTCTGCAATACCGGGTCAGCGCCGGATCGTAGAATCGTCGAGGGATCAGCTTGATGCCGACTCCTTTGAGGCCTTTCTCCTCGAATTCTCGCGCCAGGTCATGCTCGACCGATCCCCATTTGCGAAGAATATCGACGCCTTCTTGATCCTCTTTCAACACGCCTTTGACCAACACGATACCGATCTTTTCCTTCATGTCGGGAAATTCGTTGAATGCATCTCGAATAATGTCCGAGAATCCCCAGATCCCAAACAAGTATTGGTACAGTTTTTTGAACTCGGCCTCCCGGTCATCGAGGGTATATTTCTCGTAAATCGGGTCGGCTAGTTCATGAAACTCTTTGTAATAGGTCGGATCACCTTCCCGCTCGGTCTTCTCGATGAACGAGTCGATGACCTCTTGCAGCAGGGCGGGTTGAAAACGGATTTCCATGTGTAACCTCTAACTGCCCGTCAGGTGGGTAAGAGCCTCGCGTTGGTTCTCGGAAGAAAGCCTGATAACCAGCACGAAGCCAGCTTGACTTGGTCGCTTTCCTTCTCTTACGATCTTCCGTGCGACAGCGAATTATACAAACCTGTAAAACCGTTTTGCAAACAAGCAGGACATTTTCCCCCTGATCGGGGCAATAGAGAGGACGACCGCTGTATGGCTGATCATGTCACCACACTTCCATCGGGATTTCCCGGCGCATCCGCACAACCCACGGGGCTACCCGGCACAGAAGCACCGCCTACCGACTTTCTCGAACACTGGAAGGTCGGGGTTCGTGAACTGAAGACATTTCGCGGACATTCACATGGAGTCTGGGCCGTGGCCTATGCCCCCGACGGTCTGACGCTCGCCAGCGGCGGGGTCGATCGATACGTGCGTATCTGGGACATCGAGACGGGACGCCTTCTCCGATCCCTCAGAGGGCACACTCACGACATTCGTGCGATCGCCTACACTCCGGACGGTCTGCATCTCGCCACCGGAAGTGAGGACCGTACCATCCGTCTATGGAACCCGAAGACCGGCGAACCGCTCAAATTGCTCTTCTCGCGATACGACCACAATGTGTGCAGTCTCTCGCTGTCACCCGACGGACTCATGCTGGCACGCGGAAGCCATAATAAAGACATCAAAATCTGGGAAATCACCACGGGGACCGAGTTGATGACGCTGCTGGGGAAAGACCAATATGACCATCACTGGTCCGTCTGCGTGGCATTCTCGCCGGACGGCATCCATATGGCGAGTGGAAGCGATATCGGCAAGATCAGGGTGTGGGAAGTGCTTCCCAGTGGAGAGGAAAAAGTTATTCATAACGGCCATTGGGAAGAATCCGAGGAGGATTCCACAGAGACGCGAGGTTACTTCATCGAAGACGATGGAGGCTTCCAGAAACCTATGGAGTTTTGGATCGGGGCAATGGCTTTCACGCCTGATGCCAAGCTTTTGATAACCGGCAGCCGAGATACCACCATCAGGTTTTTCGAAATGCCCCACGCCGCTGAATTGCGAGTGCTGAGGGGCCATACCGGCTGGATACGTTCGTTAGCCGTGTCCCCTGACGGCAAGGTCCTTGTCAGTGGAGGCGATGATCACACCATCCGCTTCTGGGAGATTGCAACCGGTCGGAATTTTCGTACGCTCAAAGGCCACACTGGTCCGGTGCGAGGCATTACTTTTTCGCCCGATGGG
>DAISKX010000298.1:0-5145 GCA_036820725.1 Nitrospiraceae bacterium | reverse complement strand
GATGGACCTGGTACAGCGGTTCGGCTGGCTGGCTCTATCGAGGCGGTGTGGAATGGATGCTCGGCTTCCGCTTGCGCGCGGCCACGCTCTGCATCGATCCTTGTATCCCGCGACACTGGCTGGCGTATTCCATTCGTTTCCGGTATCACTCGGCTGTCTATGCGATCGCGGTAGAAAATCCGCGCAACGTGAACCGCGGCGTGACGCTGACTGAGCTGGATGGCAAGCCGCTGACAGGCCGCGACACGATCCCTCTTGTCGACGACGGTGGCGAGCACCACATTCGTATCGTGCTGGGGTGACGTGCGTGGGAGGGGGAGAGACCACAACTCCTTGCTAATGATGAGCCGTTTGTAAGCCGATACTGGTATCCAGATAGACTGTCAGAACAATACTCATCGTATTCATGCCTCGGTCGGATACGGATGAACTGTGCGCTTCGGCACAATCCCTTCCAGGTCTCGCCTGCACGGCAAATTAAATAGAATCGTGCCGTGCTCTAACAGATGAATCCACATAGATGAGAGACGACGAGCGACGGCCCAGAAGTTTCGCGAGGCGTTGTCTGCGCCAATGTCAAATCCCAGGATGGCGCCATGGGGGCTAGGCAGAGGACAAATCAGGGTGGTAGCCGCGGTAAATGGGAAGCGGCTCTAGCTCTCGCAGATTTGGCTGTCGGACCCAAGAATGCTCTGCCTGATCGACTCAACATACCCATTAATCATCCCGCATTCGTCTACATTGAATGGGGTGGTTATGAGAGCAGGAGAGAGGAGGGTTTCCGCAGCGTACAAAAACGTGAGGACCTCGGGTCGAAGGGTCTGCATAGAAGACCGCCTTTCAGGGGGTCAATTGAGAGCGCCATCCGTTCGCAAGAGTGCTGCACGATGAACGGACTCGTCATGTAGCCGAGACTGCAGCGGAAGAGGACTGTCCACACCGTTTTCGTTCCGAGATGAATGCATGGGCCTTTCTCTGACAAGGGGAACACAAGCCGGCAGATGGGGACAGAGCGCGATAGGTCTCACAGCGCGCACATCTGGGAGCGGTAAAGAGCATCGCCCGTACATAACGCCTTAACATGCAATGTGGCCTTTCTGACCGTAGTGATAAAGGGACCTTGCTTCGTGATCGCGGGCAACATGTGGACTGAGCTTACAGAGATGTGGCCGATGTGACTGTCTCATTTTGCACACTTTTCTAGCTCGTGGGTCGGCTGGAGTAGGGGGTATGAATGCCCGGGGCTCTGCTACCCGCCTTTATGATTGAGCAATTGTGATCAGCTTCTATCCCGCCAGTGGATTACCTTCAACCTCGTGCCGCAGTGGATTCGCGTCTTCACGTCTTCATCATGTTCCGCAGGGCATTCCCAGAAGGAGAGAGGTCCATGAAAAACATGCTTCGGCTGTTCGTGCTTGCCGCAGTCATGAGTTTCGGGTGGCTCAATTGGACCCATGCGTCCGAGGATATGGTTGCAGCCGGTTCTCAGACACTCAAAGGGGACGTGCTCAAGATCGAAGGAGAGTACTATGTCCTGACGGACCCCACCGGCATGGAAGTGCGCTTGCATGTCGACCGGACATCGCAACTCGACAGTGACCTGAAAGCCGGAGATAAGATCGAAGCGCAGGTGACCGACAAAGGCCATGCACAATCCATCAAACGCGATCACCAGTAGGACACGTCTCTGTAGTCAGGAGTGAGTACCGGGTATAGCAGCTACCGATCTGAATCGTGGTTCGCCGGGAGGTCCCCGTGTTCGTCATCGGTCATCCGAAAACGGTCAGCTCCAGCATGACACCGGGACCCGGAGGTTCTGCGGTTAAAACCATTGAATTCGATGTCTTTGGAAAACGGATTCTGGCCATACGAAACAACGCCGCCTGGGAGCTATTCGAAACCGGAAACGAAGGACGAAGTCGGCGCTACGGCGGGACAATTGTCCCGCCGGACCTATCGGAAAACGAGTTGCTCACGTTTCTCGACGACTTCTTTCATGCATATGCCACCCCCAGACATGCACATGTTCGGCGAGTCCGGTAAATCACCGCTGGGCTGATGGAAGATGATCGGTCTGTGCAAGGAGCGAGAGGCAGGCACTTCAGATCGAATGATCGCTGAGCTTGTGATGGTTCTTCCTGTTACGTCATTACTGGCCCAGACCTGTCACTCCACCGCCGCGGTCGAGTAAACAACCCCAATGCTGCCACCCCACAGATCACAAGCAGCAGCACCAGGCTGGCAATGAGAAACACCCAGGCTTTTACTTCGTGCGCTACCATGCTTCATCGTAGCGTGTACCACTCATGGGGGAACTGGGGATACCCCCAATTGCATCTGTTGAATCCCTAAGTCCCTAGGTCAAAGTCAATAGATATCTTCCAAGTTTTCCCTGATGAGAAAGGCACTCACGATTTGTATTTTCCCTATTCATCGCACTATCCATGTGCTTGTTCCTTGCCAGGCTGCGAAACACAGAAGCAAGGCGGCGATACAAAGAACAAGTTTTAAGGCGAAGCGTCCTCGCACACTAACAATGGCGTGAACAGTCAAGCCATATACAAGTAACCAGATAAGACTATTCCACACAGGAGAGATGGGTACGCCCTGCATACTGAGCAACGCCGGTCCGAGAGCCGCCAAGGCCGCAATGGCGAATTCTACATTCGGTCCGCGCGGTATCTTTCGTAATGTCACACCATTCCTTCCTTCCGCGTTGTTTTACAGGCATTACTGTACCCTGTTTGCTCTGACCGACATACTGGCGGCGAATACTTATCTCCCTCAGCACCCCCAATATTGAAATCGTGTTGTGCGCCCGTGGCGTCATTTGGACCGTCACGATGCCCCTGTTCGTATCAATGCTCAAAGAAGCGGGCGGAGCCCTACACAAAGATTGTCGAGGATCTACACGAGATGCGACTGGATACGGTGGACCTGGTTCACAAAGCTATCGCCCAAAAACGGGCGGTCTTATGTTCTCGTGAATAAACGGTCTGAAGGGGATGCGCCCTTGACCGTGCAAGCATTGGTGGACCTCCTGCGGAGCAGACTGGAATAACCCAATGTCAAGGATGTGAACCGCGCCGCCATTCAGCATCGCAGGAGTAGCGGACTGTTCATGGCTCTGATCGAGAAGAAGGTCTGTGGAGGGGGTCTCTTCTGTTCAATGCTATCGAGATATCACCATAGTGCCGGGGGCGGGTTTTGCTCCGGGCCCGCTTTCTGCCGTCTTACTATGTCGAGTTATCCGACTGACAATGCCCTCCGACGTGAACGTTATGCCAAGACCAGCGACCTTAGCAGTGCTCTTTCCGGAGAAGAGACCCACAACAGGAATAAATGTGACTGGATCGGTGTCGATACTGGAATAACCGTAGCCCCACGATTCACTGACCTGACCGGCAGCATCCATGCGCTTAGTCACGTGTTGTGGTTCGCCGAGAGTAGATCGGACACTCTCCTGCGTTGATTTGCCAATCTCTATTTGAGAGACCTTTGCTTGGTTTATTACTTCTGGATTGCCGCTGGTTGCGCAGGCGGTGATCATCAGCACCGCGATGAGCACACCCCATGAAGCAGAAACGGACACGGTAGGCATGGTCGTTGGAGGTCCCATGGTATGTCGCCCTTGGTAATGAAGCTGGGAAGGAGATGTTGCAATGGCACCAGACGTTGTCTGGCAATTTCCAAGGTTTCCGACACGTCCACCACATCCCAACTTGCCTAGTTCAATGATGATTGACCAAATCTATGCCCACATCCTGAGTCTCGATAAGTTGCCAGTAGACAACCAACGCGAGCATTGCACCCAACATGACCAATACCAAATCCTCCGGATTACTATCCTGATGCCACCCGAATCCATGGGCGAATACACCTCCAATGAGCGCACCTGTCATTCCTAACAGCATGGTACCGGCAGCACCTTCTCGTGATTGCGGGATAAGCAACCACTTGGTGAGGATGCCAGCAATCAGCCCCAAGACCACCCAGATGATAATCATGACGAAGCCCCTCTCTTCTGTTTTTTACTGCCACACGACCCATGCAGTAAGCCGTGGGCTTTCATAGAATGTGTTTATGCAAGCCTAGCTCCAAGGGTCTCTCCATATGTTTTCTTGTGAATCATATGGGTTATGAGTGCCAGCCTGACGCTTGAGATAGGTCAGACTGAGTCACATTGTCTCCAAGGGAAAAAGTGTCCCCGGCCCCAACCATACCGGGAGGGTCGCCCGAGGTCTTTCTAGCATGTGGAGCGTGGAACACGAGAAGAAGGTTCCCCTCAAGTAGGATCGATGCAGCAGAGATCGCCTTTGTGGCTTCCTCTAGGTTCGCCATTTCCACTGCACCGATGCCCGACGAGAAGGCCCTGTCAGGTTGATACACATCGACCGAGAGGACGTTCCCGAACGTGGAAAACATGCCTGTGAGTTCCTGCTCGCCGACCGAGGCAAGAAGTCCATCGATATAGAGTGTGGAGCTCATGGAATCTCCCTTCTGCGGGATACAAGTTAGAGTGGAGCGTCCTAGTAAGACAGCCTACGCAGAAAACAGACATTCGTCTGGTCAAAATGGATCACTCACGTCCATCGGGCGACGAGACAAACGGCCCGTATTTTCAGGTAGGGGCTGGTCAGGCATCGTCTTGATACAACCAACTTGCGGTGGTACAATTTCGACCTTCACTCGCGAAATGCTTATGTAGGCGTGTGGCCTCTCCGTTCAGCGGAGGTCTCTCATGGCCGGCAAACGAACCCCGCCGTTCGATCCTCAGACGTTCCTCACTAAAGTCAGCAACGGGAAAACGAGTCTGACCGCCCCCAAGAAACACACGATCTTTGCGCAAGGGGATGCGGCGGAGGCCGTGTTCTATATTCAGGCGGGCAAGGTCAAGCTGACTGTGGTCTCGGAGCAAGGCAAAGAAGCCATCGTCGCCGTGTTGGAACGTGAGTCATTTTTGGGGGAGTCCTGCCTCGCCGGACAGACGGTTCGTCCGGCGACCGCGACCGCGCTGGAAGACTCCAGCATCGTGCGCATCGACAAGGCCGTCATGATCCGCGTGCTGCACGAGGAACCCGCCTTCGCCAAGCTGTTCACCGGCTATCTGCTGGCGCACACCATGCGCGTCGAAGCGGACTTGGT
>DAISKX010000297.1:0-5154 GCA_036820725.1 Nitrospiraceae bacterium | reverse complement strand
GAAGACTGAACTGCTCGATGCCGTGGAAAAAAGCCGGGGCAAGCAACTCACCTTGGACCTGAAACGCAACGGGCAGAACAAGACGGTGCTGATCATACCGACTCCGCTGCCCGGCCAAGACCCGCAGGCGAAGGAAGTCGCCTACTACCTCGGGGTGGAGGAACCGCCCCCCGTCGTGACCGCCATCATGCACGGATCACCCGCGGCCGCGGGAGGCATTCAAGAAGGCGATCGTGTCATCGCCATTGAAGGAAAGCCCATCCAGACGTGGTCCCAGATGACGACCATCGTCAAGGAGAGCGCGAATCGACCACTCCAAGTCACAGTGGCCCGTGACGGTTCCTCCGTGGCGCTTACCGTGACACCTGCAGTAGAACATACGGTTGTGAACGGCAAACCCGTCGACGTCGGAAAAATCGGGATTTCCGGACCCGGACGATCGCTCATTAAATCATCCACGCCCCTGCTGTCTCTTTATCATGGCCTTGAGGCCACGTGGGGATGGACAGAACTGACAGCAGTGGGCATCTATAAGATGATTGTCGGTGATATTTCCAGCAAGAACATCGGCGGTCCCTTGACCATCGCCAATATATCCGGAGAAGCGGCATCTCAAGGGGTCTCCAGTGTCGTGTTCCTGATCGCCATTCTGAGCATCAATCTGGGTGTTCTGAATCTGCTTCCCATTCCAATCCTGGACGGCGGCCATCTCTTCTTCTTCCTGATCGAAGCGATCCTGCGCAAGCCGCTCGGTGAACGTCAACGGGAACTCGCACAGCAGGTCGGCCTGGTGCTGCTGGTGGGCATTATGATTTTTGCGTTCTGGAACGATCTGGAACGACTGTTTTCGCGTTAGCCTGCGATGCGAAGGTCCCAAGTCCTCATTCCAACCTTACGGGAAGATCCGGGAGAAGCCGAAACCGTCAGCCATCGACTGATGCTCCGAGCCGGGATGATCCGTAAGGTCGCCGCCGGAATTTATACGTATTTGCCGCTCGGCCTTCGGATCATTCGCAAGATCGAGCACATCGTGCGGGAGGAGATGAATCGTGCGGGGGGTCAGGAATTGCTGATGCCCATCGCCTCGCCGGCGGAGTTGTGGCGAGAGACGGGCCGCTGGGACTATTACGGGAAAGAACTACTCCGTTTCAAGGACCGACATGAACGCGATTTCTGCCTCGGTCCCACGCACGAAGAGGTGATTACGGATTTGTTCCGGCGTGAAGTGCGCTCCTATCGACAGCTTCCTCTGAACGTTTACCAAATTCAAACGAAGTTTCGGGATGAGATCCGCCCTCGGTTCGGCCTGATGCGGGGCCGCGAGTTCATCATGAAAGACGCCTATAGTTTTGATAAGGACGAGTCCGACGCCAAAGTCAGTTATCAAAAGGTGTATGACGCCTACAATCGCATTTTTACCCGATGTGGCCTCACTTTTCGTCCAGTAGAGGCTGATCCTGGTCTGATCGGTGGAAGCTCGTCCCACGAGTTTATGGTCCTCGCCGACACCGGTGAAGAAACCATCGTCTATAGCGACACAGGCACCTATGCGGCCAACGTGGAGCGGGCTGAAGTGGCTGACTCTCCGGGAGGGAATGGAGACGACCTGCGACCTCTCACCGCGATCAACACACCACAGCGGCAAACTGTCGAGGAAGTGACCCGATTTTTGAAAATTGCGCCACGAAAACTGGTTAAAACTCTCTTGTACACCACAGAACACGATCCGGTCGCCATCTTAGTCCGCGGTGACCACGACGTGAACGAAATCAAGGTGAAACGCCTCCTCGGCGTCACCGATCTCGACTTGGCCGCCTCCGACAAGGTCCAGGAACTCACCGGCGCGCCGGTAGGATACGCAGGCCCTGTCGGACTCAAGAGCGTTCGCATCCTTGCGGACCAGGCGATCAAACACCTGCGTAATTTTGTGATCGGGGCGAACAAGGCCGATACGCATTTCCTCGACGCGAATGCGGGAAGGGACTTTACGGTCGATCAGTTCGGCGACTTGCGCAATGCGCAAACCGGTGACATGTCGCCTCAAGGAGACGGGATCCTGAAGACGGCGAAAGGAATCGAAGTCGGACATGTGTTCATGTTGGGCACAAAATATAGCGAAGCCATGTCGGCAAAATTTCTCGACGCCCAAGGACAGGAACGATTCGCCGTGATGGGCTGTTACGGAATCGGAGTCAGTCGAACCGCCGCTGCCGCGATTGAACAGAATCACGATGCCAAGGGAATCATCTGGCCTATTCCCATCGCCCCGTTTCTGGTTCACCTTCTCCCGGTCAGCCAATCGCAGCCGGTCATGGAGCTGGCCCAACACCTCTACGGCTCGTTGACGGAAGCGGGGATCGACGTCTTGTGGGACGACCGCGACGAACGTGCCGGCGTGAAGTTCAATGATGCCGATCTGATCGGAGCCCCGTTTCATTTGGTACTTGGAGACAAAGGGCTCACCCAAGGCGTCGTTGAAATCAAGAGCAGAAGAACGGGCCAGACGACCCGCGTGCCTCCAGACGCTGTGTTGTCTACGATTCGTGGTTTCCTCACACCTCCCGCTTAAGACCGCTCATCTTCGCGGATTCACAGCAGGGTGGCAGCATTCTCCGTAGTTTGCTGTTCCTCGATCACATCTCTGCTACCCGCGAGTCACGCAAACCGGGCGAGAAATTGTCTTTTCCTTGCCTTGCCGTCGGCTTTGGTTAGACTGAGTTCCTAAGCCTTGTCACACGAGTTTCACCGTTTACCGTGTGTCCACGCACAGCTTCTTTACACGGCCTGGCTGACTCGCTCCGAGGAATCCTTCATGCTCTCAAAACCAGTCGCTCATAATCTGCCTGACTCTCAACAGAAGGCGGAATTCGCCGAACACGTCAAACGAATCAAGAATCAAATCCAGGCAGCCAGCGATATCGATCAAATTCTCCTCGATCTCCACCGCGATATCCTCAGTCTGTTCGATGCAGAAGATCTGACCTTGTTTGCGGTCGATACGGAAAAAAAGGAGATTTTCTCCAAGGTTCCTCATATGGACACGGTCCAGGAAATCCGCATCCCGATCACAGAACAAAGTCTCGCCGGCTTTTGCGCCAAATATCTACGGCCCGTCAACATTGGCGACGCGTATAGTCAGGTTGAACTCAGCGCTGTCCATCCATCTCTCCTCCACGACGCCAGCTATGACAAGAAAACCGGATTCAAGACGAAACAAGTGCTGACCTACCCGATCGTTGCCGACAACAAATACCTCATGGGTGTGATTCAACTCCTCAACAAGAAAAGTGGTGGCCGTTTTACGCGCAAAGATGAGGAATCTGTCGCGGAGATCGCCAAGGCGCTCGGAACCGCCTTTCACACTCTCCGCAAAACGTCGAAAAAGGCTCCCTCAAAGTTTGATCACCTGGTCTCCAATCAGAAAATCTCCCAACCCGACCTCGACGCCGCCATTGCCGAATCCAAAAGAGGCACGATGGATCTCGAAAGCCTCTTGATCGAAAAGTACAAGGTGCCCAAGGCCGACCTGGGAAAGTCTTTGGCGCAGTATCACAAGTGTCCCTACATCGAATATAGCGAACGCACCATCGCCGACATCGAACTGCTGAAAAATCTCAACATTGATTACCTCAAGAAGAACCATTGGATGCCCTTGAAGCGCGATCGTTCGGCAATCGAGGTCTTGACCGATGATCCCGGAGACCTCGACCGCGTTCAGGATATCAAACGCACCTTCCCCGGATTGAACATCCGGTTCGCCGTCAGCTTGCGCAAAGACATTGCCCAGTTCCTCTCCACCTCCACCAGCGCGCCCGATGTCACGAGCAAGCTCAACGAGAATGTGTCCGACATTCTCGGCGAACTCGTGAACGATTCCCAACTTGAGGCGCAGGAAGATGCCTCCACGGCCGGCCTCGATGAGAACGACAACGCCATCGTCCGACTGGCCAACCAAATTATTGCCGACGCGTTCCGGCAGGGCTCTTCAGATATCCACATCGAGCCATACGGCGAAAAGCGCGACACGCTGGTCCGCTTCCGTGTGGACGGCAATTGTTTCGAATACATGAAGATTCCTCCCAGTTATCGCAGGGCCATCGTCTCCCGCTTGAAAATCATGGCAAGCCTCGACATCGCGGAGCGACGAAAGCCTCAGGACGGAAAAATCAAATTCAAGATCGGCGAAAACCGGGAAATCGAGCTTCGCGTCGCGACCATTCCGACAGCCGGATATAACGAAGACGTGGTGATGCGTATTCTGGCTGCCAGCGAACCGCTGCCGTTGGAGAAGATGGGGTTTTCCGATCGGAACTTGCGTGAGATCAAGAATATCGCCGACAAACCCTACGGTATTATTCTGTGCGTTGGACCCACCGGCTCCGGAAAGACCACCACATTGCACTCCGTGTTGGGCAGTATCAACACTCCGGATATCAAGATTTGGACGGCGGAAGATCCGGTTGAAATTACCCAATACGGGCTGCGCCAGGTTCAGGTTCATGCCAAGATCGGCTTTACCTTTGCGGCAGCCATGCGGGCATTTTTGCGTGCCGATCCGGACGTCATCATGGTCGGTGAAATGCGGGATAAGGAAACGGCGGACACCGGTATTGAGGCCTCGCTCACGGGCCACCTTGTCATGAGCACACTCCATACCAATAGCGCCGTGGAGACGGTCACTCGGTTGCTCGACATGGGATGCGACTCTTTCAGCTTTGCTGACGCCATGCTCGGTGTGCTGGCCCAACGTCTGGCACGCCGGATTTGCAAGGATTGCAAAGAACCGTATCCCGCGACTCCTGAAGAATTCGAGGAACTTCGCCTGGGATACGGAGCGGAATACTGGGACAAACTGGGTCTGAAGTACGACAGTTCGTTCAGGCTGTATCGCGGAAAAGGCTGTGACGTGTGTAATCGAACAGGCTTAAAAGGCAGGGTCGCGCTCCATGAGTTGCTCCTTGGTACCGACCAGATGAAGCGGCTCATCCAGACCAAAGCAAAGACCGAGGAAATGCTCAACGTTGCTCTCTCGGAAGGGATGACAACCCTGGTCCAGGACGGCGTTGACAAGGTGCTGCAGGGTCAAACCACGTTCAAGGAAGTGAAGGCCGTCGCAATCAAGTAGAGATGGCAGTCACCCGCGGACCTTCCGTT
>DAISKX010000296.1:0-5164 GCA_036820725.1 Nitrospiraceae bacterium | reverse complement strand
GTCCCCGCGCCGGCGGACCCGGATACTGCCACGGAATTGGAAGATCGCTTGGTCATTCTTCCCGAGATCAAGAGAGAAGGCGAACGGTTCTTTCTGAGTTCGTTCAAACTGCCCGAGAAGCTTATGTTTGCGGGACAGCCGGTTCCGCTGGACAATTGGCAGGTACGGGAGCGAATTGAGTACGAGTTCTATCAATTTCTCGAAGATCAGGGCGAGAGCATCATCTTGGCAAAACGAACAGGGCGTTGCTTTGCACCGGCGGAAAAACAACTGGCCGAAGCGGGGCTGCCGGACGATCTCAAATACATGCTGCTCGTCGAGAGCAAATGTATCGCAGCGGCCTATTCCCGGGCCAAAGCCTCAGGTCCGTGGCAATTCATCAATTCAACAGGACGCCGATACAAGTTGCATAGCGATCGATGGCTGGACGAACGGAGGAATCTTGAAATGTCCACCGACGCCGCCATCAAGTATCTCCGGTATCTTCGGGATTTCCAACAGGGAGACTGGTTTGTGGCGATGGCATCTTATAACGCGGGAGAAGACCGTGTGAGAAAACTCATGAAGGAACAGAAAGTCGGCGACTATTGGAGAATGCATGGCCCGCGTGAAACCATGCGTTACGTTCCACGCATCATCGCTGCCAAAGAAATCTATTCCCAACCTGAAAAGTATCTGGGATTGACAAAAAAGGATCTCTATACTCCGTTAGAAACCGAAACGGTGACTGTCACGATCAAAGAGTCGCAGCGCCACCTGACCGCGATCGCACAGGAGTTTGGGACCTACTTTCTGGAATTGAAAATGCTCAATCCGGAATTCACGAAAGAATTCTTGCCAAAGGGAACCTATCAAGTTAAAGTGCCTCGCCAGACCTGCCCGAATCGCTGCTTGAAGCAAGAAAAGACTCCATAGCTCATCGCATGCACGTCCGCGTGTCTCAACCCCGCCCTCGAGCCATCTTCACCCGGCTCTTCAAGGCTGGGCTGCGGGCAGTGGATCCCCATGCGTCCATCCTTCAGCAGGTCACGATCCGGAAAAATCACCTCGTCGTTGGTGGAGCCCGTTATCCGTTGGCTGAATATCGCCGCATCGTCGCCGTGGGAGCGGGAAAGGCGTCTGCGAGGATGGCACAGGGACTGGAACATGTCCTGGGACATCGCCTTGAGACAGGTCTGGTGGTCACAAAATACGGACATGCCGCACCGACAAAGACAATTCATGTGGTGGAAGCTGGCCATCCTGTTCCGGACCAGGCCGGGCTCCAAGCCAGTCAGCGCCTGCAGGCACTCGTGCGCGGACTCATGAGGCACGATCTATTGATCGTGCTCCTGTCGGGGGGGGCCTCGAGTCTTCTTCCCGCCCCGGCACCGGGGTTATCTCTGGAGGATAAACAGAAAACGACTCAGTTGTTGCTCAAAAGCGGGGCCACTATTCAAGAGATGAATGCGGTCCGCAAACACCTGTCGACCCTGAAGGGCGGACAACTGGCTGCCCTCACGCAGGCACGAGTGCTGACCTTGATCCTTTCCGATGTGATCGGCAATGACCTGGGGACAATCGGTTCAGGTCCGACCGCTCCCGATGACACGACGTTCCGTGATGCCTGGACCATCATGCAAAAATACAGGCTTGGTGCAAGCGTGCCGGTCGCCGTATGCCGACACCTTCTACTAGGGTTGCGTCGGAGGGTACGGGAGACCCCCAAGTCTGGTTCGCCCATATTCAAGCGAGTACAGCATCACCTCCTTGGGAACAATGAAGCTGCTGTGGAGACAGCCGCGCGTACCGCGGGTCACGAAGGGTTGCGTACCATGGTAATCACGTCCACCTTGACCGGTGAAGCAAAGGAGGTGGCCAAAGTGTTTGGGGCGATGGCTCGCGAACTCGTGAGCAGAGAACGGCCGCTGCGCCGCCCCGGCTGCCTGGTAGCCGGGGGAGAGCTGACAGTGACGGTACGAGGAAGTGGACGCGGGGGACGGGCACAGGAATTCGCACTTGCGGCCGCGTTGGAGATTCAAGGTCTCAGGGATGTGTGGGTTGCAGGATTTGCGACGGATGGATCGGATGGTCCGACGGATGTTGCCGGAGCCATCGTGGATGGTGGGACGGTGGCTCGCGCACGAAGGAAGCGCCAGCGGCCCGAGCGAGCGCTTCTCCAGAATAATGCCTATGACTTCTTTCGCAAGGTCGGTGGCCATATTATGACCGGCCCCACCGGAACGAACGTCAACGACCTTTACCTCCTCCTGGCTCTCTAGATAGTATCCTCCAGATATGAGACCCCCGCGCATTCTTCCATTGGAAGCATGCCTCGACCCGTCTGTGGTTGGAGGAAAGGCCGCAGGACTTGCGAGACTGCTTCGCACCGAATTTTTGGTTCCATCGGGGTTCTGTCTCACAACCGCTGCGTACCGTGAATTCTTGCACCATACGGGCATCGAGAGTGAACATTGGAGAAGAGTCTCTGCGCTGCCTCCAAACGAACGTTCGATGGCTCTGGTCTCAGTCAAAACTCGGGTCCTTGCCACCTCCTGGCCATCGGAACTGCTGACCGAGCTGCAGTCCGAACTGCGTCGGGCTCCTATTGCGCCTGGTTTGCGCTGGGCTGTGCGTTCTTCCGGGACCCATGAGGATATGAAACAGGCGAGCTTTGCCGGACTCTGCCGGACCGAACTTGGCGTGGCCAGAGAGGAGGTGCCACAAGCCATTTTGCGTTGTTGGGCATCCTTGTGGGAACCATGGGTCGTAAATTATTTGAGTGAGAAGGCACACGGGCCGGAGGTCCCCGCGATGGCCATCGTCGTTCAGGCGATGGTCAAAGCCCGAGCGGCGGGAGTCGCGTTTTCCCGGCACCCAGTCACAGGCGACCCAAATCATGTGGTGATCAATGCCGTCCCGGGATTGGCCGAACCCCTCGTGGCAGGTCGTGTGTGGCCGGATGAGTATGTAGTGGCGCTACAGGAGACGCCAGAAGTGACAGGCCGGCGCATTGGGCACAAGCGAGAAGCCCGGCACGTAGCGGACCAAGGGCTGGTCACTGAAATACTGGATGATGCAACGGCAGACAAGCCGTCAATTACGGACGAGGAAGCCAGAAACCTCACAACGGTCGTCAAGCGAGTGGAACTGGAGTATCGACAACCGATCGACCTGGAATGGGCCATCGACGAGCGTGGTCTGTGGCTATTGCAAGCCAGACCGATGACGGCACCGGATCGCCATGAAGTTCTGACCAACGACAGGTGCGATTGGTCCCGCGCGAATTTCAAGGAAACGCTTCCTGAGGTGCCGAGTCCATTGGGACTGTCTTTTCTTCAGCAGTTCATGGAGGACTTCATTATTCGACACTATCGAGAGTTGGGGTGTGTCATTCCTGAGGGGGTGTCTTCGGTTCGAATCATGGATGGCCGGCCATACATCAATGTCACGCTGCTTCAGGCCTGCCTTTCGCAACTGGGCGGACAGCCTGAGCTCGTGACGGAGCAAATGGGAGGAGACGGCCATGTGCCACTTTGGTTGCCGTCACCCCTTCCAATCTGGAAGCGACTGAAGGCGGGGCTGGCCATGCATCGAACGATTCAGCGAGCAGCCAAACGCGCTCCGTCATGGTTTGCCGAGCTTCGGCAAAACGCCCACATTGAACTGGGTGAAATCACATCTGATCTGACAGCCCAAGAGCTGTGCGATCGGATCGATCGACTGAGCCGGTATCTTCGAGCCGGGGAATCGACCTTCGCCATCGTGGCGGGTGTCGGCCAGGCTCACCAGGTGCTCGGTGCCCTGCTTCCTCCATGGCTCGGCAAAGACTGGCGTTCATTGCTGAATGCAGCCCTGCAGGGTCAAACCACCATTATCAGCGCGGGACAAATTCGCGGGTTGTCAGAGATCGCTGATAGAGCGCGGCAGGAGGCGAAAGCGACCCAGTTCTTTCTCGCGACATCATGGAACCCCAGCACGTATCGGGAGCAATTATCGGGCACGGTATGCCTGGAAGCATTCGATGCGTTCCTCGGAGAGTATGGTCATAGGGCGATCGGTGAATCAGACATGATGACTCCTCGATTTTCTGAGGATCCTACGTACTTGCTGCAGATCATTCGTGCGCATGTTCAACAGCCTCCGTCACAGACGGCCCAACACATGGCTCAGAAGCAGGAGGATAATCGGATGTCCGCCGTCGCGGGAATCAAACAGCGTTGCGGATGGAAGTATCACCGATGGGTCATCTTCCGATGGTGGTATGGACGACTGCGTCGTGCATTGGCGCTGCGAGAGTCCAATCGCCATGCCCTCATGTATTATGCGGCCGTCACTCGGTGCCTTGCATTGGCCTTGGGTCGCCGTCTCAGAAGTGCTGGCCGATTGTCGTCTGCAGACGACGTGTTCTTTCTCACGACAGATGAATTCAAATTGTTGAGCGAAGAGTCCGCGCGTAACTGGAAGGCACTCGTTGGCGAACGGCGGTCGGAACACACGGCGTTCGCGGCGGTGACGGTCCCCGACTTCATTCCGAGTAGAGGTCGTGCCCCAAGGAGTGATGTAGCTGGCGTTGACGAAGATGGTCTTTTTCGGGGAATCTCGATCAGCGCAGGTTTTGCGGAAGGCACGGTCCGCCGTATTCAGGGACCGGAGGATATCGGCAAGGTACAACGGGGCGATATTGTCGTCACGTCGATCCTCGACCCTGGTATGGTCACATTTTTGGGGCTGGCGGGAGGAGTAATCGCGGAGATGGGAGGGACTCTCTCTCATGGAGCAATTATTGCGCGCGAATATGGCATTCCAGCCGTGGTCAATGTCTCGCACGCCACGCGATTGCTTAAGGATGGGGATCGGGTTAACATTAACTGTGTAGAAGGAACGGTTCGAAAGGTACGCGCTTGACCTTTCTACGCATTTCCCGTAGGCTTCACACAGTTTTCCCTATATATAATCCCTACATATAGTTCTCTTCGAGAGGCAGTCATGTCGCGTCCGAAGGTCTTGGGGGACTCCTGATGGATTTCGGGAGTTCATTTGCCATTGGTGCGGGGATCGGGACCCTGCTTGGAGCCTTTGTGGCCGGCATATGGACGGCCGCCAGACTCCGAACACGCGGGCAGGCCGCGTACATTGACAGTGCGGAGCGGGTTCAGCGTGCGGAAACCGAGAGTGCCGAATT
>DAISKX010000295.1:0-5181 GCA_036820725.1 Nitrospiraceae bacterium | reverse complement strand
GTGAAGACCGCTCTTTTTGGTGGCGACGCCAATTGGGGACGAATCATGGCGGCGATCGGCCGGGCCGGGGTACCGATCGATCCGGCAAAGGTCGCCCTCAAGTTTGACGAAGTGGCGATGGTCAAGAACGGCCAAGGTTTGGGTTCCCATGCGGAGCGCCGTCTCTCCCGTGTGTTCCACCGCAAGGAGTTCACGATTCGAGCCGAGCTCGGGCAGGGAACGGGAACGGCCCACATGTGGACAACGGATTTGTCATATGAGTATGTGAGGATCAACGCGAGTTATCGCTCATGATCGAACCTGACGTCACGGGTGGAAGCTTGCAAACTCATTTTGATTGTGCTAGCGTTTCATCGCTTTACCGGAAGCGTACGGACAGTGTCCGTCCACGGTCGGTATCTTAGCCCCTGAATTTCAGGGGCTTTTTATTCAAATCCACACCAGCGTGTTGCGCACGCTGCGCAGCCTGAGAATAAGGGGGATGTCCCCCTCGGTCGACCATTTGGTCGAGCGCTCTGCAGGCTTCGGAGGGAGGTGAAGGTATGGGAGTGGTGTCGATCAAGGAATTATTGGAAGCCGGCGTTCATTTTGGCCATCAGACCAACAGATGGAATCCCAAGATGAAGCGCTTTCTGTTCGGAGAACGGAACGGTGTGTACATCATCGATTTGCAACAAACCGTCGAACGGATGGAACAAGCCTATGCCTTCGCTCGCGATACCGTGGCGGCCGGGGACTCTGTCCTCTTCGTGGGAACCAAGCGCCAGGCTGCAGAAATTCTGGAGGAAGAGGCCAAACGAGCCAACATGTTCTTTGTGAATCAGCGTTGGCTGGGAGGCATGCTGACGAATTTTCAAACGATCCGCCGTAGCATCGATAAAATGAAAAAGATGGAAGCCACCCTTGCCGATCCATCGCATCAGGGCCTGACAAAAAAAGAACTCGGCCAGATGCAAAAGGAAGTCGTCAAATTACAGAAAAACCTGTCCGGCATCCGTAATATGCGTGCACTTCCCCGAGCCGTGTTCGTGCTGGACACCCGCATCGAGCACATCGCCGTCCTCGAATCTAGTCGATTGGAAATCCCGGTGATCGCCATCGTCGATAGCAATTGCGATCCGGATCATATTCAGTTTCCGATTCCCGGTAATGATGACGCGATCCGCTCCATAAAGCTCATCATTTCCCGCATAGCAGATGCCTGTCTGGAAGGCGCCCACCTCCGTGCGCAACAAGAAGACACTGAATTTGCTCCGGCGGCTGAGAAGCATGGTGCCATGAGTCTGGCCAGCGCGCCGTCATCCTGAGTGCCTTGAGCATGAACGAGAGCGTCCCACATTCTTTCCAAGCTTGATAATAGAGGAACGTATGGCAAGTCTGAGTGAGTCCGTAAAGGAACTGCGCGAAAAAACAGGTGCGGGAATTCTAGATTGTCAAAAGGCTCTCACCGAGTCGAGCAACAATATCGATAAGGCAATTGATTACCTGCGCCAGAAGGGCTTGGCGGCCGCTCAGAAAAAAGCGGGTCGCGAAACCAATCAGGGCCTTATCCATGCGTACATTCATGCCGGTGGAAAAATCGGCGTGCTCGTGGAAGTGAACTGCGAAACGGATTTCGTAGCAAGAAATGAGGAGTTCAAGACCTTTGTAAATGACCTGGCGCTGCAAATCGCCGCATCCAATCCCTTACACGTGAAGCGAGAAGACCTACCGTCCGACGTGGTCGCCAAGGAACGCGCGATTTATGAGGCCCAAGCGAAAGAGATGGGGAAACCACCGGCGGCTTGGCCGAAGATCGTCGAAGGCAAACTCGAAAAGTACTATCAGGAAAGCTGCCTGCTCGAGCAGGCCTTCGTGAAAGACCCTTCCGTCACCATCAAGGATTTGCTGGCGCAGAAGATCGCCAAAATCGGCGAGAATATGAACGTTCGCAGATTCGTGCGCTATCAATTAGGCCAGACATGAGCTCGGCAAAATACCGGCGCATTCTGCTGAAGGTCAGCGGAGAAATGTTGGCCGGTGAGCAGGGATACGGCATACAACCGTCGGTCCTGGAAGGATTGGCCGACGAAATCGCGGCCGTCGTCTCGATGGGTGTCGAGGTCGCCGTCGTCATTGGAGGCGGAAACATCTTTCGCGGGATCGCGGCCAGTGCCTCAGGAATGGAACGCGCGTCCGCCGACTACATGGGCATGCTCGCCACGGTGCTGAACGCCCTCGCCCTCCAGAACGCCTTGGAACGAAAAGGCACCACCACTCGCGTACAATCGGCCATCGAGATGCGCCAACTCGCGGAGGGGTATATCCGCAGGCGGGCCATCCGGCATTTGGAAAAAGGCCGCGTCGTCATCTTTGCAGGGGGAACCGGAAACCCCTACTTCTCTACCGATACGGCTGCGGCCTTACGGGCCATGGAGATCGGTGCGCAAGTGATCATGAAGGGCACGAAAGTCGATGGGATTTATGACAGCGATCCATTGCAAAATGCGAACGCAAAAAAATATACGGACATTCCCTTCATGTCGATCCTGAGCCAGAATCTGAAAGTGATGGATTCCACGGCCGTCAGTCTCTGCATGGACAATCAGCTTCCGCTCATCGTCTTCAACTTGAAGGAGAAGGGAAATTTCGGAAAGGTGGTCCGGGGGGAACCGATCGGTACACTGGTCACGGTAGTCAGCCGCTGAGGAGAGCAGCCATGTCGACGGCACCAGCTTTTAAACAGAAAGTCCTGGAAAAGATGGAGCATGCCCTTGAGCATCTCAAACGGGATCTCGCTGGCTTGCGAACGGGGCGCGCATCCGTCGCACTCTTGGACGGCATCAAGGTCGATTACTATGGAAACCCCACTCCGCTGAAGCAGGTGGCCAATGTGGCCATTCCCGAGAGCCGCTTAATTACCATTCAGCCCTATGAACAGAATATGATCCGCGAAATCGAGAAGGCGATTCAGATCTCGGATCTTGGGCTCACGCCATCGAATGACGGGAAGCTCATTCGGGTTCCCCTTCCTCCCCTCACAGAGGAACGGCGGAAAGAGCTCACCAAAATCTGTAAGAAGCACGGGGAAGACGTGAAAGTGCAGATTCGTGGGTATCGCCGCGACGGAAACGAAGAACTTAAAAAGTTGCAGAAGGACACCAAGCTGACGGAAGATGAATTGCGGAAGTCTGAAGCTGAAATCCAGAAACTGACGGATCAATACGTGCAGAAAGTTGAGGACGTTCTGAAGAAGAAAGAGAGTGAAATCCTGGAAGTCTGACCGATTGAGCTTCCCACGACCATCCTGCGTGCCAACCCCATCGCCCTATCCGCCGACCTTCGTTGATATTGATCTCAGCGCCCTTGCCCACAATCTTCGGCAGGTGCGTCACTGCCTGCAGCCTTCATGCGACATTCTCGCCATCGTCAAAGCCAATGCCTACGGGCACGGCGCCTTCGAGATCACGCGCGCGCTCCATCGCCTGGGTGTCCGCCGATTCGGAGTTGCCACCGTTGAAGAAGGGATGGAACTATGCAGCGCCGGGATCGTTGACCAGATTGTGGTGCTGGGGGCCGTACTCCCAGCGCAGCTTCCCGATCTCATCGCGCATGGCTTAACGCCGGTCATATACGATCTTTCGCTGATGCAAGAACTGATCAGCGCTCTTCCTCCGTCAGCGAAACCCTACCCGATCCATATCAAGATCGATACGGGGATGGGCCGTCTCGGTCTTGCCCCAGAACAGTTGACCATGGCGCTTGATGCCGCCGATCTTGGGCGAACGCTGTCCCTGGAAGGCATGATGACCCACATGGCCGACGCGGATAATTCGGATCACCGGTTTACCACCGAGCAGATCGCCCGCTTCACGTCGATACTGGACCAACTCACAATGAAGGGCCTCAGGCCACCGCTCATCCATATGGCCAATAGCGCCGGTATCCTCGTACATCCCTCCGCGCATTTCTCGATGGTACGCCCGGGAATTATGCTCTATGGCTACCACACTCTCTCTCATCACAAAGCACAGTTCGCCTTGAGACCGCCTCTTAGCTGGTACACGACCATCGCCGCCATACGGACGATCGCTGAAGGAGACGGGGTCAGCTACAACCGCACGTTCACAGCAACGAGGCCTACTCGGATCGCCGTCCTGCCGGTAGGCTATGCCGATGGATATAGCCGCCTGTTGTCCAACAAAGGTTCCGTTCTGATCGGGGGGAGACGGGCATCCGTCGTCGGACGTGTGTGCATGGATATGGTGATGGTGGATGTGACTGAGATTCCGCAGGCGAGATCCGGCGAATCGGTCGTGCTGATCGGACAGCAGGGCGCTGAACGCATCACGGCCGAGGACATCGCCGACGCGACCGGATCGATTTCATATGAGGTCCTGTGTTCGATCGGACCACGAGTTCACCGTTCCTATTCGAGCGGCCCCGTACCAGACTCTCAATAAAACATGCACACATTGTCCCTCATCCGTCTCTCCCCTATAATGACCCGTCATCGAAAGGGTGCGCGTTCCCGTCTCTCGTCGTCTCGCATGCTATGACCGCTTCCATCCTCGCGCTGAGATCTACGATCTTCGGCTATCTCGTTGTCGTACAGGAATTTACCCTGTTGTCTGCACGGACGATCGGAAATCTATTTAGACCTCCCTTTTATGTTCGCGAAACCATTCTCCAGATGGATAGAATCGGTGTGGGTTCTCTCTTCATCGTCGTGCTGACTGGCCTGTTTACCGGGATGGTACTTGCGTTACAGGGGGCCGTCCAACTCGAACCCTATGGGGCGACGATCTATGTCTCGCGGCTGATCAGCACATCCGTGGTTCGAGAACTAGGCCCGGTGCTCGCATCGCTCATGATTGCCGGGAGGGTCGGGACAGGAATCGCATCGGAAATTGCGTCCATGACCGTGACGGAACAAATCGACGCCTTGCGGGCTGAAGGAACGGATCCTATCCACAAGCTTGCAACCACGCGGCTCATTGCGTGTCTCTTCATGATTCCACTGCTGACGATCATTGCCGACGGCGTCGCCATGTGCGGAGGGTGGCTTGTCGCGCGGATCTATCTTGGAATCGACTCCTATTTTTATTGGACCTGGGCGTTCGAGGCCCTGACTCAGCACGACCTGGTGTTAGGGTTTGTGAAACCGGCCGTGTTTGCGTTTCTCATCGCCATGGTGGGATG
>DAISKX010000294.1:0-5196 GCA_036820725.1 Nitrospiraceae bacterium | reverse complement strand
ATTCCCGGAACAGTCCTTCACCCGCGAGTTTTTTCTTGGCGACCTTCAGAGCTTTTTCGACGTTGTTATTGAAAACTTTGATTTCCATATCTACGACCTTCGCGTTCCCTTCACCGAAGTTTCAGTTTATTCAGGATTTTTTCTGGCCAGGGCTTAGACGGCGGAGTGTAACATAGGCTTTTTAGATCCACAAGTTTTTGTTCCGCTGCCTTGATCCGGCCTCGAAATGAATCCACAAGCTGCTGATTTGGCTGATGTTTCATGTTCTCTACGACAATATCCAGACAGCCATCGATGATCGCACGCGCAAGCTGTAACCCAATCCGAAGATCGGGCCGCACATCCGGTCTCGCCTCATCCAGTAAACCGCGTAGCTGAGACACGACTTCACTACAGAGCTTGATGATCTCCAGGGGAACGTCGGTCGCGGTCAGAAGAGTTCCGGCGATCGTCCCCAGTCGATCCGGACTCGCATCGGAGGTCTTCTCGGCTTGCATGACTGCCGCATACGCTCCGCGGTCGACCTGGACCAGTTTATGAAGCCTGGTACGAATCTCCCTGAGCCGTTTTTCCGGGAGCCGTGCCCGATTGAGCCGCGCGATCATGACGCCGAGCGTTGCCGCCAAGCCGCCTGCCAATGCTGCCGCGCCTGCGCCCGTGAGCGCCGGCGCTTTTGCCGAGACCGCGTTGGACACCTCGGCGAGTGTTTCGGCCAATGGCTTGTGAGTCGACGTCGCCGTGCGGCCCATCGTCTCCCTGGCTTCCGCCGTCTCCAATCGACTTTCCAGCACCTGGTTGGCATGCAGTCCCTCCAGATGAAACACACGTTCAGCCATCCGAATCAACGCTTGCTGCGGGACAAGGCCCACTACTTCGCTGTTGGCAATCTCCACACCTCGGCGGTTCGCCTCGCGCTGAACGGCCTCGAACGCAGCATGCATGGATGTCTTTTCGCTATTCGTCAAATTCATGGACACCTGCACCAAACCGCGGGTGGCCAGTGCCACTCCGATGGCCTTCACATAGGGAAGACCGTCATTCGACTGTCGCACGACCTTGGCAATCTCGCGTGCGATCGTCACATCGTTCGTGTTCAAATTGATATTGAATGCAATCAGCGGAACCCGGGCACCGACGACCGTTGCTCCAGCCGTGGGATGTAATTGCTTGGGGCCGAAGTCAGGGTTCCAGCCGGCATCTGTTTCCATACGAGTCGCCAGGCCCTGCATTCCCCCACGCCGGATTGATTCGAGATTGACGCGATTCGGGTTTGTGGCCGCTTCTTCATACAGAAAAACAGGAATTTTCAACTCATTCCCGATCCGCTGTCCCACGAGTTTGGCCAACTGCACACAGTCGTCCATGCTGACGTCGCGAATCGGTACGAACGGCACCACGTCCGTCGCGCCGACTCGGGGATGTTCACCGCAATGGCCGCGCAAATCGATCAACTCTGCTGCCCGTCGCACGACCTGGAAGACCGCTTCGGCGACGGCGTACGGTCTGCCGGCAAATGTCAGCACGGACCGGTGATGATCGGCATCCATCGTTTCATGCAGCACGACCACGCCCGCCACCGACTGAACCGCCGCAACAAGGGCCCGTACCGTCTCGGCGTTGCGGCCCTCGCTGAAATTCGGCACGCATTCGACGACCTGATTCATCGAGATCCTTGTCGTGCGCCGGTCATGGCGTCAGTCTCATTCGTGATGACAGCAGCCGTTGCCAACAAAAAAGCCGGAGGTACGATGACGACATCCCCGGCTTCAATACCATAGCCTCCCGCTGCAGGAAGCATCTCGCTATTTGGTTTTCTTGACGAATGCCTTATAGATACGTTTTGACTGGCTCTCTTCCTCTTCCATGCCCACCATCTCATGACCGGTGGTCTGACACCAGGCGGGCATATCTTTCTTGATGCCTTCGTCGTCCGAGACCACTTCCAGTACCTGTCCGGTATGCAGTTCTTTGATTTTCTTCGAGGTCATAATGATCGGCATCGGACAAAAATAGCCGAGCGTATCGAGTCTGACATCCGCTGTTATCATAGAACCTCTCGCAAATCGAAAGCCATCGGTTGATCTATTGATCTGTTGAATGCACAGATCGACAAATCATCAGATCATCAGATGAACAAATTGACGCTGCCCTCTTTGGCTTCCGCCAAATAGGTCGTCACACCGGCAAACTGATCGATACCCTCGATCAGGGTGTCCTTTGATATGCCCATTAGGCCCAATGTCGTGGTGCAGGCGATATAGCGCACGCCGAGTTCCTTGGCGGTCTCCATCAATTCCGGCACACCAGGCATCCGATTCTGCTTCATGACCTTCTTCATCATCTTGGTGCCAAGTCCCCCGAAGTGAAACCGGGACAGGGGAAGATTTTCTGCACCGCCTTTATTCAAAAGCCCGAACATCCGGCGAAGCCAATCGGTTGCGGAACTGGCCGCACCCTTCTTGCGAATCGTATTGAGGCCCCAGAATGTAAAGAACATCGTCACCTGCATCCCCATGGCAGCGGCCCCGGTCGCAATGATAAACGCGGCCATGGCTTTGTCCAAATCGCCGCTCAGCAGGACGATCGTCACTCGGTCAGGTTTGGATTCTCGCAGTTCCGCGAGAGTGGTAGCCGGTTCAATCTGAGTGGTGGTCATGAATCACCTCGCTGGATCACAAGAAAATCGGAAGAACACACAGAAAATCACTATATTATGCGTTTCTTTTTCTTGTCAAGGCAACAACAGACGGGATCATGCACGGCGCCGGTCCCGGCGAATCGAGGGGGTAGATAGCGCCTCGACTCATTCCGGTCGCTTGACGTTGACCCAGGTGGCGGTTATAGTCCGATCTCTAACCACGTGGCGCCCTCGCCAATTTTTCTCACAACAATTTTTCTCACACTATGATCGCAGAGTGTAGTACCGAGTTCAAACCGATTAAGAACGCTCTGCCGGGGTTCTGGTATCCGGCATGCACAAGTTCGGCTGTAGCGGCCGGGGGCATGCATCCGGTGAGCCTGTTAGGGCTGCCGATTTTGATCTGTCGCCATAGAGAGGGAACAGTCTCCGCCCTGCGGGATATTTGTCCCCATAGGGGAATGCCCCTGTCGTTCGGGCGCTTCGATGGAGAGCGGGTCGAGTGTGCCTATCACGGGTGGCAATTCGATACAACCGGTCGATGCCGGAACATTCCCTCCCTCGTCAACGGCTCCGCTTTAAATGCTGAAAAAATCGGACTGGCGACCTATCCATGCCGGGAGGTTGACTCTTACATTTGGGTCTTCATGGCCGACACATCGGATCAGAATCGTGGACTGCCGGACGTGCCGCGTCTACCACTCCCATCGGAACCTTATCGAATGATTCAGATCTCCAGCACATTGAAGTGCGCGATCGACGACGCCATTGTGGGTTTCCTAGACCCGGCTCATGGCCCTTTTGTCCATCAGAGTTCCTGGTGGCGCACGCAGGCCAGCATGCACGAGAAGGTCAAAACCTTCGAGCCGACCCCGAACGGCTTCCGCATGATTGGACACGCTCCGTCAAAAAACAGCGGACCCTACAAAGTGCTGAATCTTTTCTATGGAGGGCCGCTCACGACGACGATCGACTTCGTGCTGCCGAACCAGCGGTTTGAATTCGTCCAGTGCGGGTCGATGTTCGTCTCGATGCGTGGAATTGTCACACCCGTTGCCGAGCAGCAGTGCCGGATCGATTTTTGTGCCGCATGGAATGCGCTCCGCTGGCTGCCGTTTTCCAAGATGCTATTCCGGTATTTCGGGAACATCTTCCTGAAACAGGACAAGCGAGCCATGGAGCGACAAGCAGTCGGTTTGCGCCATAAACCGCCCCTCATGCTGATCGATGACGCCGATACGCCGATCAAGTGGTACTACAAACTGAAAACAGCCTACCTGACGTCCCTCCAGACGGGACAGCCTTTAGACCATCCGCTCAAGGGACCCGTCACGCTGCGCTGGAGAAGTTGATCGAAGAGACGGCCGGGTACGTATCTCGTGTAGGGGGGTTTGTCATCGGGAAGACGTCAATCGTCATTCGTCAACCGTAGGCCACAAAGCTTGCATACCATTCTTAAAAACCCGCATGTCGTTTGACCGTTGACGTTTGACGTGGCTTAAGCCGCTTCGCGCTTCTAGAGAGCATCGTGCGGGGATTCAATCAGCAGGCCAATGGCGCGCCTGATCTGATCGCGGGAACCCAACAAGGTGAGTACGTCGCCGGCTTGTAGGCGGACTTTTTCGGAGGGATTCGACTGGGTGACCTGGTTCCGGGTCCAGGCAATAACGGACGCCCCACTTCTTGGCCGGATCGAGAGGTCCGCCAGCGACTTGCCGATGGCGGGAGAGTCTTCTTCTACCCGGCAGGTTTCCACCTCGACGTCCGTCAACGTCCCTCCGCGCAGGTGATGGGCCAGTTCCGGCATTTCGCTCCGGCGTAATAGCGCATAGCCTTCCCGGCGGATCTGTTCCGCCTTACGCATGACAAACTCCGGCGCAAGATTGTAGGTCCGGAGCACGAGCGCAAAAATCTCGATCGACGTCTCAAACTCCTCCGGTACCACGTCGTCCGCTCCTAGCTGATGAAGCTCTTCCAGCTCGCGCAGATACCGCGTCCGCACGACCACATGAAGAATCGGGTTGAGTCCTTTGGCGACTTGCACGGTGCGTCGCGCAGAGAAAGGATCGGAAATCGCGACGACCAGCACCTTGGCATCGTCGATCCTCATATGTCGCAGCACATTGGCATTCGCTCCGTCCCCATAATAAATAGGCACACCATGCTTGGACTCGCGCCGGACGGTGTCTCCATCCAGGTCCAGAACCAGATAGGGAATTTCCGTTTCTCCCAGTACCCGGGCCAGGTTTCTTCCGTTGAGACCATATCCGACGATGATGACATGATCCTTGAGTCGGATCTGCTTGCCTTGCGCCTGCGACAAATGAGCCGCGGTTTTCCCTTGGAGCCAATGATGCGCGCGCTGAACAGCTTCGGCCCGGCGAGCCAAATGTGGCGACCATTGCATCAAGAATGGGGTAATGATCATCGTGAGGACCGACACCGCGAGGAACAGCTGGTACAGTTTTTCTGTGAGCAATCCTGCCTCGAGCCCCTGTTGCGCAAGAATGAAGCTGAACTCCCCCACCTGCGCCAGGGCCACTCCTGCCATGACTGCC
>DAISKX010000293.1:0-5198 GCA_036820725.1 Nitrospiraceae bacterium | reverse complement strand
GTTCTGCATGGGTTCGTGCTCACGGGTGAGATCACCGCCATTGTCCTGGTGGTGAATCTGTTTTTTGGAACGGTCACCGCGCTGGTGCTCGTCAGGCAGAGGTTTCCGGGGCGGACGTTTCTCAGCGGTCTGATCGACCTTCCGTTCGCCGTGTCGCCCGTCATCGCGGGCTTCATGTTGATTCTGCTGTTCGGCCCGGACACCATTCTGGGGACCTTCTTCGGTTCGCTCGGGGTGAAGGTGCTCTTCGCCTTTCCTGCCATGGTCCTGGCCACGCTGTTCGCCACGTTTCCATTCGTCGTCCGAGAACTGACTCCCTTGCTGCAGACGATCGGAACGGAGAGTGAGGAAGCGGCGCGCACGCTGGGAGCCAGCGAATGGCAGGTCTTTTACAAAGTGACCTTACCGGCGTTGCGATGGGGCCTTGTCTATGGGGCCACGCTCACGGTCGCCCGCTCCATTGGAGAATTCGGGGCCGTGCTCGTGGTCTCGGGAAATATTCTCCTGTTGACGCAGACGGCCACGCTGCACATTTATCAGAGCTATGTCGATTTCAACTACATGGGTGCCAACGCCGTAGCCTTCGCGCTGCTGGCGGTCTCATTCGCAATCCTGGTGGTGCTGGAGATCGCCAAGGCGAGAGCCCAGGTTTCGGGCCAACAGATGTCTGCCGAGCCAGCATGAAGATTGAAGTCAAAGATCTCGCGAAGACCTTCGGGTCGGTCGTTGCGGTGGGGGGCGTTTCGTTTCAGGTGGAGGAAGGCGAGCTACTCGGGCTTCTGGGTCCGAGCGGAAGCGGCAAGACGACAGTCCTCCGCATGATCGCCGGTTTGGAGACTCCCTCTTCCGGAGATATCTGGATCGACGGGCGCTGTGTAAATGATCTCACGGTGCAGGAACGAAACATCGGCTTCGTGTTTCAGCATTACGCGCTATTCAAGCATCTGACCGTCTACGACAATATTGCCTTCGGTCTCCGGGTCAAGAAATGGGACCGGCAGGCCATCGGTCGTCGGATCGCGGAGTTACTGACCTTGATGAGCCTGGAAGGGCTGGACCATCGGTATCCACACCAGCTCTCGGGCGGCCAACGTCAACGAGTGGCGATCGCTCGGGCGTTGGCTCCCCGCCCGAGTGTGCTGCTTCTCGATGAACCCTTCGGAGCAGTCGATGCCAAGGTGCGACAGGAATTGCGTGAATGGTTGATCCGCCTGCACAATGATTTGAAGGTCACCAGTCTGTTCGTGACGCATGATCAGGAAGAGGCGATGGAAGTGTCGAACCGGATTCTCGTGTTTTCAAAGGGCCGCCTCGAACAGTCCGGCTCTCCCGCAGAGGTCTATGAGGAACCGGCCACGGAATTTGTCGCCCGGTTCATCGGATCGATGAACATTCTCGAAGGGGTCGTCAAAAACGGCGCCGTGGTCATTGGATCACTGGAATTTCCTGCGCCCGGCATTGGCGACGGGACACCGCTGCAAGTGGGATTCCGGCCATACTATGTGAAGGTGTCGGACGACCGTATGCGGTATCGGCAACGGGCGAAGCTGCGCCACATTTATTTTCTGGGCGTGGCCTATCGCCTCGAGATTGAGACGAGCGAGGGGTTGCTTCTCCGATCGCGCGTGAACAAGGAAGAGTTCCGCCAGTACCGCTTTCAGGTAGGACAGACCGTCTCGTACGCCGTGACCCAGTTCCGGTTCCTCCCGCGTGAGGCAGGACCCCATCTTCCATCAGCCCGTCAACCGATGACCACACCAGGTCCTCTCACGCCCTGAACCAGCACAAGGTTGAAACCGATGGGTGACTGCGAGCGGATTGGTGATACGTGCGCAGACAGCCTGCCATACCACACAGCTTGTAAAAGAATTGCGCGCGATGGTGAGTGCTGCAAGGGAGGTCGAAACTCACCAGATGATGCGAGGGACTGCAACGCTTCATTGACTCACCCTGATTTCTTTTGTTAGCCTCCACCTTCTGCACCGATTGCGTCGTTCCGCGTGAAACTTCTCGATTGCAGGCCACCGTTGCTGAAAGGAACCAGGTATGACATCGCCTACGCTCGCTCCATCCGATCTCGTTGCCACCCTCGAAAACAAAGCCGCGCAACTCCGCATTGACAGCGTGACTGCGACCAGTGAAGCCGGAAGTGGCCATCCGACGAGTTGTTGTTCTGCTGCGGATATCGTGGCGACGCTGTTCTTTTCGGTCATGCGGTACGATCCCAACAATCCGAAACTGCCTCAGAGCGATCGCTTTATTCTGTCCAAGGGGCATGCCGCGCCGCTTCTCTATGCTGCGTGGTCGGAAGCCGGGTTGTTTCCAAGAGCCGACTTGCTGAAATTGCGCACTTTGCATTCGGATCTGGAAGGACATCCCACTCCGCGCCTCCCGTTTGTGGACATGGCGACGGGGTCTCTGGGCCAGGGCTTGAGTGCCGGGATTGGGATGGCAGTGAATGCCAAATCTCTGGACAAGTCCGATCAGCGCATTTACGTCCTCATGGGGGACGGGGAATCTGTAGAAGGGTCCATATGGGAAGCGGCAGAAATCGGCCGCCACTATAAGCTGGATAATCTCTGTGCGATTGTCGATGTGAATCGGCTGGGCCAGAGCGATCCGACGATGCTCCAACATGATATGGACGCGTATCGTGCCCGGTGGAGCGGCTTCGGCTGGCATGCCATCGTCGTCGACGGACACCAGATCAGTGAATTGTTGCCCGCATTCGAGGAGGCCGCGAGAACCAAAGGCCGGCCGACCGTGCTGCTGGCCCGCACCTTTAAAGGGAAAGGCATTTCTTTCGTTGCCGATCATCCTGATTGGCACGGGAAACCTCTCAAGAAGGGCGGAGAGATGGAGAAGGCTCTTGACGAGTTGAAGCGCCAACTCCAGCCGAACGCCGCAGAGCCCACGATTAAGAAACCGTCGGCATCCACGCGAGACGTGCATCCAGCCGGCAAGATGGCGGTTCCCTCCTACAAACCGAATGAGTCGGTTGCAACCAGGGAAGCCTTCGGAGCGGCACTCCTCGCCTTGGGTGAAGCCAATCCATCCGTCGTCGCCCTCGATGCAGATGTGAAAAATTCAACCTACACAGACAAGTTCGGCAAGCGCTTTCCCGAACGGTTGTTCGAAAATTTCATCGCGGAGCAGAACATGATCGGAGCCGCGGTGGGGCTGTCCGCCTGCGGAAAGATTCCCTTTGCGGCAACCTTCGCCTGTTTTCTGACCCGTGCCTATGACTTCATCCGGATGGCCGCGATCAGCCAGGCGAATATCAAACTGGTGGGCACCCATGTGGGAGTCAGTATCGGCGAGGACGGCCCGTCGCAAATGGGGCTGGAAGACATCGCCATGATGGCGGCGCAACCAGGCGTGGTGGTGCTCTATCCTTCCGATGCCGTCTCGACGTACCGCCTCGTCGAAGCGGCGGCGTCTCATCGTGGCATGGTCTATCTCCGGGCAGGCCGTCCCAAGGCTCCGGTCCTCTATACGAACGATGACCATTTTATGATCGGTGGTTCGCGGATTCTGCGGCAAAGCCCGTCCGACAAGCTCACGATTGTGGCCGCCGGCGTCACATTATTTGAAGCGCTCAAGGCCCATGATCAATTAAAAGCAGCGGGTATCCCCACCCGCGTCATTGACCTCTACAGCATCGCCCCGGTCGACCAAGCCACGCTGGTTGAGTCTGCCCGGGCGACAGGCGGTCGCATCCTGACGGTCGAAGATCACTATGCCCATGGCGGGCTGGGCGATGTCGTGCTCAGCGCCTTGGCGAAGGAAGCCGTGCGCGTGCACAAGCTGGCGGTACGGGAGATTCCCCACAGCGGGAAGCCGGACGAACTCATTGATCACTACGGAATCGGAGCCAGGAGCATCGTCGATGCCGCCAAGCAAATCGTCGCCTGACAAGGCGGCTCCACCGGCCAACTCCTACCGCAATATCCCGCTGCTCAATATCTTAAGGGAGCCGGACCGACGGCGGTTTTTGGAAGAGCTGACCGAAGCCCATTACGGCAAAGGAGACTACATCTTTCGCCAGGGCGATCCTGCCGAGTATTTCCATATCGTCAATACAGGCACGGTGAAATGCGTCAAGTCCTCGCCGGAAGGAAAAGAATGCACGTTGAAAGTCTTGATGCCGGGAGACTTATTTTGCTGCGAAGCGGCCGTCTTTGACGGATCGCCCCACCCCGGAACTGCGCAGCCGATGGGGAACGTCAGCGTCCTGCGGCTCAGCAAACAGGCCTACTTCGATCTGCTGCGCAAGAATCCGGATGCCGCCCTCGAGGTGATCAAATATTTGGGCACTCGCCTGAACGAGGTTCAGGAGCAAGCGAAGATCCTCGCCTTGGATCGTGCCGATCAACGACTGGCTTCGCTGTTGGTAAACCTTGCCGAACGGACCGGTGTGAAAGAGAGCCACGGTGTATGGCTCGGCGTCCGGCTTACCCGGCAGGATATGGCGAACATGGTCGGCGTCACCACCGAAACAGTCATCCGTATCATGGCTCGCTTCAAAAAATTACGCCTCGTCTCCGGGACCGCCGCCCGGCTAATCGTGCGGGATGTGCCGCGTCTCAAGCACATGGCGGCAGCGAAGCCGTCCTGATCATTTATTCAAAAACATGACATTTGTCATATTATTTTAGGTGCGGTCTGCCGTATCCTCCAGGAACTCCTGCCACCAGGAGTACGGTCGCGAGTCGCGTTGACCCGCCCGGACAGTGCGCATAATCATATGAAGGAGGTTTCAATGCAGACTGGGAAGAATAGTCGTCGACGCCTGTGGACCAACAGGTCTCTGCCGGCATCGGCGCTTGTCATTGTATTCATCATCGCCGGGATGACAAGTCCGGCAGGGGCCAAAACGCATGAAGTGAAGATGACGGCAGTGGAGAGTGATGTGGTGATTGATGGAAGCGGAGACAAGTATGCAGCCTGGACCTTTAATGGCCAGATGCCCGGCCCCGTCATCCGCGTGACTGAAGGGGATACCATCAACTTCACGTTGACGAATCCGGCAGAGAACAAGAATCCTCATGCAATGGACTTTCATGCGGCGGAAATCGACTTCTTGAAAAATTATCGGGCGGTCAATACCGGTGAAAGCATCAGCTTCACCTTCGTCGCGAAAAGACCGGGAGTATTTTTCTACCACTGCGGTGCACCACCTATGATTCAGCACGTGG
>DAISKX010000292.1:0-5223 GCA_036820725.1 Nitrospiraceae bacterium | reverse complement strand
AGTCATGAGTGTGACTACCCGCCTGACATTCAAGCCGTTCCCGTCATGGTCGATCCTCTCGTCGATAGCAAACACCTGTCCAGCGCTGAGATTGACGCTCAAGTCCGGACCGCTCTGGACGAACATAGCGGCTTGTACCGGCTGAGAGAACCTTCGCTTGCCGGGGCACACCCCGATCTCATCATTGTCCAGGATCTCTGTCATGTCTGTGCCGTCACGCCGGCACAGCTGCATCGCGTGATCGACTCGCTCTCACCCCCTCCTCGCGTCCTCACCTTGAATCCGCACTCGCTCGAAGACGTGCTCGCGGATATAGAACGCATCGGTTCGGCCGTCGATCAACGTGATACAGCTCTGCAGTTGGTGGCCGATCTGCGTCGAAGGCTGGCGGAAATTGAGCGTCAGGTCCTTCCCGCTCAGCGGCCACCGCGGGTGGCCTGTCTCGAATGGCTGTCTCCTCTTTATTGCGCGGGCCATTGGGTGCCGGATATGGTCAGGATAGCCGGTGGCCTCGACACGCTGGGCGCCAGCGGCATGCCCTCGCGCGTCGTAACGTGGGAAGAACTCCTGGAGGCAGCGCCCGACATTCTGGTCATCATGCCCTGCGGCTTCACCAAGAAGCGGGCGACGCAGGAATGGGAACCGCTATCACACAGCGCTGAGTGGCGGTCCATCCCTGCTGTCCAAACCGGACGTGTGTCCATCGTGAACGCGCTTGCGTATTTTAGCCGGCCAGGACCTCGACTTGTGGATGGGGTGGCGCAGTTAGCCGCCGTCTTCTACCCTGATCTAGCGAGCGACATCGCGACGAGCCTCCGTGCCCTCACCCGCCAGAACGCGGGAAAGGAGCGCCAAAAGCATCATGACGTCCGTTGAAGCTCAGCAATATTGCACCGCCCTCACCAAGAATAGTGGGAGTAATTTCTATTACTCCTTTTTATTTCTACCTCGGCGACGGCGCGAGGCGATGTATACCGTCTATGCGTTTTGTAAGGAGGTCGATAACGCGGTCGATGAACCGCCCCCAGGCAGCAACCCTCAGCAGGAGTTACAGAGATGGCGCGAGGAACTCGCCGCCGCATATCACGGCATGCCGTCCTTGCCAGTCACCCGAAGTTTGGCCGAACACGTTCGTCGTCTCTCTATCCCTCAGGCCTACTTCGAGGAGTTGATTAAAGGCGTCGAGATGGATCTCACGGCTACCCGTTACGAAACGTTCGACCACCTGTCTCTCTACTGCTATCGCGTCGCGTCCGTTGTCGGCCTCATTTGCCTGCACGTTTTTGGCACGACCTCGCCTCGGGCGCAGGATTATGCAGTGAATCTCGGGATGGCCTTCCAGTTGACCAACATCCTTCGCGATGTGGGGGCAGATACGAACCAAGGACGGGTCTATCTGCCCCAAGAGGATTTGCGGAAATGCAACTATACAGAACAGGACCTGTTACAGCGGGCCTATACTCCTCAGTTCGTGGAACTGATGCGGTTTGAGGCTGGGCGCGCGCATGAATTCTACGCCAAGGCCGACCGTGCATTGTGGTCCCTTCCCAAGAATGAACGGCGTGCACTCACGGTCGCCGAGATCATGCGGGGCGTGTACAGCCGCATTCTCGAACGCATCGAGGAATCGGAGTATCGCGTGTTTCACCACCGAGTCACGTTGTCCACAAAGCACCGTCTGGCTGTTGCGGCGAGGGTGTGGCTTCGCTCGCGACTTCTACCCTCTTCATGAGCGACACGGCGCTGGTTATCGGCGGAGGTATTGCCGGTCTGACGGCGGCGCTCGGCCTGTCCTCACATGGGTTCCGCGTCACCATCATCGAACAGGACCTCAAGCTTGGAGGCCGCCTCGCTGTTGCGCCTCCAAGCCTTTTGCTTGGCTGCCACACGGCAACGTGGTCTCTCCTGGAACAATTGGACATGGCCGCTGCTCTTCGCCGAGGAAAACATACTCCGATAGATTTTCTTCAGGCTTCCGGATCCCGCGTGCAGTACCCAGTCTTTCCCCTTCCGTCACCGCTGAATACACTAGTAGGAACGACGCTGTTTCAGGGACTTTCGATGCGAGACCGTTGGCATTTGCTGACCTTCCTCGAGCGCACGTGGGAACGGGATCCTCCGATGCCGCAAGACCTCGAGTTGCGAACGGCAAGCGACTGGCTGGCGAGTATCGATCAGTCGGAAGCGGCGCGCACCAGCGTATGGAACCTGCTCAGCCGGCTCCTCGTTGGGAATGGTATCCATGAAGTATCCGCGGCCCTGTTCATGCGTACTCTCCGGCGGAGTTTCTTTACCGGAACGCGGTCGAATCGATTCATGATTCCTGAGCCTCAATTTCCCGAACACGTCCTCGATGCCATGCATACGCGAATGAAACATCTGGACGTGACGATCCGGCTGAACACACAGGCAATCGGAATTCAGATTCGCCATGAACGAATGACCGGCGTCCGCCTGGACAATGGAAACAATCTTACGGCTGATTGGTATCTCAGCGCGGTTCCGGCCTCGTCCTTTCGGCGGCTGCTGCCTGAGCAGGTCGTCACTCACTATTCATATTTTCAGCAGTTGAGCAAACTTCACGACACACGACTTCTCATCGTCATGCTGCGCGTGGCACATCCGGGTTCCGGTTCCCACCTGACGCTGCTGTCCCACAGATCGTTTCACTGGATCGTGAGCCAATCGGACTTGGAGTCGCCAACTCCATCGACGTTGGTTTGGCTGGTGGCAACGGGGGAGACGGTGTTATTCCTGGCGTCGGATACAGAAGTCTTGACTGCCGCGAAGACGGATATGGCAATGGCCTATCCCACGCTGGAACACGTGCCGATGCTGGGCCACCGCATCACACGGATGTCGAACGCCTTCATGTGGATGAAACCGGGAGCGCAGCACTATCGCCCTCTGGCCCGAAGTCCGTTCGGGAATTTATTCGTGGCCGGTGACTGGACCGATACCGGATGGCCCGCGAATCTCGAGAGCGCCGTGCTGAGTGGACAACGCTGTGCAGAAGCCATCGTTTCTCAACGCGGGAACTTCTCTACTCTTCAAGCCACCCGGAAATAACCGGCTCGTCATATTGACCCGTTGACAACTGTTTCCACCCCGCCTAAGATGCCCTCGAATTTTCATCAGCTTGTCCTTCATGCCCACGACATTCACTCCCCTCCAGGACCTTGCGCAATCGCTTCATGACTGCGACCGTTGCAAATTGTCCAAATTGGGACGGAAGCAGGTCGTATTCGGTGTGGGTAATCCACACGCCGCGATCATGTTCGTGGGAGAAGCGCCCGGGTATCATGAGGATCAACAGGGAGAGCCGTTTGTCGGAGCGGCGGGGAAGTTACTGAACGATCTTCTGCAATCCGCAGGCCTTTCGCGGTCCGACATCTACATCGCGAATGTCATCAAGTGCCGGCCACCCAATAATCGTGATCCGGAACAGGATGAAGTCGAGACATGCAAGCCGTTCTTAATGCAACAGATTGCCGCGATTAGTCCCCAACTGGTGTGCTCACTGGGAAACTGGGCGACTCAAACGTTATTGGAACGCAAAGTCGGGATTACAAAGGTGCGGGGACAAATTTTTCCCCTTAAAGACTTTGTCCTGTTTCCGCTTCTCCATCCCGCCGCGGCTCTCCATCAAGGCAACTTGTTGCAGCCGCTTCGAGAAGATTTCAAAAAGCTTAAGGCGTATATCGATCAGCACTCTTCTCCTCAATCTTCGGCTGGCAACACCACGGCTGCTTTGCCGCGCCCGCTTCAGGGGGACACCTCCTCGCAACAGATCCAGATGGATCTGTTCGCGTCCTAGCCGGGACTTCTTCAGCATCCTGCTAGCCTTTTTACGCTGTTCGCACAGGTACCCAAGGTGGAGAATGAGAGAGGAGATGATCGCCCACACGGGCAGGAAGCGACGTTACGCTTTGGACTGATCCCGTTCGGTGCTGACTTCGGATTGATCACCGTCTGGAGTTTTCAACGCGTCGGCCTCTTCGGATTCCGGTTCCTCAAACCAGGCGGACAACATATCCTCCCACCAGGCCTGATCGATGTCCGGACCAGGATCAGTCCCCAGATACGACACATCGTCATGTGTGAGACCGGTCCCCACAGCAGCCGGCTGGAACTTGGCCCGCTCGATCACTTCCTTCGTCCCAAAGCCTCCGACAATCCAGGAATCGGGATCCGCACGGCGCGATTTGTACGCCTTGAGACCGATTTTCAGGTACATGAAAATCTGTCGCTGCCGTTCATCTCCCACCCCGCTTTGCGGCAAACTGAGGATTTTCTCAATTTGCTTACGCCAATGCCGGTCGTCATACCGCGACGTCACCAACTGAAGCATCGTTTTTCCGAGTTCCACATCCAGCGCCATGGTCCTGTTCGCTCCTCTATTCTTCTTGCAGCCCGACGGTGTCTGTCAGGCCTGCTGCTTCCAGAATGTCGCACGCTCGCCGGTGATCAACAGTCCGCACCGACACAAACAAGCCCTTGTATACCCCACCGAACACGGCGCCGAGCATCGAGTCATGGGAGTAGTCATCCAGGCTGAGGGCATAGTCCACTCCCTGTTCAGTCAAGATGCTTTCCACCTTGTTCGCATCCGATAGACTTCCCGCTATATAGACAAGACTGAGTGGAGCAATAAAAAATTCCGATGTCTTGCGAGCCATGTATCAAAGAACGCATCATTGCAGATGCTGCTTAAAAAATGCGAGCGCACGTTCCCAGGCATCTTGTGCTTCAGCCTGCTTATACACTTCTTTACGGGTGTCATTGAAGAAGGCATGGGGGGCGCCCGGATAGGTCTTCGCTTCGCCCGGCTTATTATATTTTTTCAGCGCACCGACCAGACGTTGGACATCGGCCTTGGTAATCCAGCCGTCGTCTTCCCCATATATATAGAGAATCGGACAGCCTAAACTTTGGATGGGGGTATCGGGGTTGGGGATTGGTCCGTAAAAAGGCACCGCCGCTTTCACGCCTTCGTTCACACAAGGGAGCATCAACGCATACCCGCCTCCCATGCAGAATCCTGTGACTCCCACGCGATCGGCGTCAACCTCCGGTGCCTTCTGGATGTAGGTCACCGTGGCATTCAAATCGCTGAGGACCTCATCCTGCTTCAGTCTGCTCATGAACTGCCCGGCCTCCTTGGAATCTGTGGTCTGCACGTGCCCCATTCTGGAATACAGATCAGGAGCGACGACGACATAC
>DAISKX010000291.1:0-5224 GCA_036820725.1 Nitrospiraceae bacterium | reverse complement strand
GATTTTCTGGGCGACGAATCGGGATTGAGCATTTTCCCCGGCTGCTTCAACGACGGCCGGAAGTGGGCCGTCCAATTTCCGCGTAAATAAATGTTTGGTGTACTTCTCGGCAGCAGCACGGATAATCTCGTTGGCCAGATTGAGGATTGGCTGGGTGCTGCGATAATTCTCCTCCAACTTGTAGATGACCGCCCCGGGGAACAGCGTTGGAAATTCCATGATGTTTCGAAACGTCGCCCCGCGAAACGCATAGATCGATTGCGAATCGTCTCCAACCACCATGACGTTGTCATGAGTCGCAGCCAACTTCCGGATCAGTTCGGCCTGGAGCCGATTCGTATCCTGATACTCGTCGACCAGGATGTATCGAAACTGTTGGGTCACGCTTCGCTGCGTTGCCTCATCCTTTGAAAGCAGGTCGCGCAGCCGCACCAAGAGATCATCATAGTCCAGAAGTTGCCGCTGACGTTTCGACGATTCATATGTCCGCCTGAGTTTTTCCAGATCCTCCAAATGATCGGCGAAATGCGGAAACTCTTCCAGGACAATTTCATCGAGGGGACGAAGAGTGTTCACACACTTGCTAAATATTTCTGCAATAGTGCCCTTCCTGGGAAAGCGCTTGTCTTTTTCATTCAACCCTAATTGTGACCGAGTCAACGCGATCAAATCCTCGGCATCCCCTCGGTCGAGAATCGTAAACCCTGGCTCAACCCCGACCGACCGTCCATACCGCCGGAGCAGCGTATTGCCCACGGAATGGAAAGTTCCGCCCGCCACACGGTCACTTTGTGTCCCAATCAGGAACCCCGCTCGCTGGATCATTTCCTGTGCGGCTTTTCGTGTGAACGTCAATAGAAGAATGTGTGAGGGATCGATTCCCGAATCGATCAAGTAGGCCACGCGATACACCAATGTTCGAGTTTTTCCACTTCCCGCCCCCGCAATGACCAGGGAAGGCCCCTCACCAGCCGTCACCGCGGCCAGTTGCTGCGCGTTGAGGGCCACCGCATAGTCGAGTGATAACTTGCGTGGGACAGGGTCCGCAGGAGTCCGTTTCAAAATGTAGGGCTTGACTTCTCGATCCATCACAATGCTGTATGGTGTTGATTGAGCCGCGCTCTATAACATACCCGTACACCGCTTTCAATAAAAGTGACTAGGCGTTCGTGGTACTTGGAGCCGCGAGATGAGTTGTATATAATGCCGACATCAAAGCATGTTATGACAAACCCCGAATCTACCACCAGCGTGCCTCTTCAGAGCCTTGCCGAGTTGATGCTTTCCGTGGCAAGCGAATCGGTGAGCCTGGTGAAACGTACCGCTCCCGAACGTGCCATGAAGTTCAAACGTCAGGAGGAATGGAAAATTTATCTCGAATTTCTCAAAATCCTATTCAACCTGGCCGATCGAGTATCTGTCCTCCACCTGCCGATCAAGGATCAACCTCAATTCATGGACGGCCTTGAAGATCACGTCACGTCACAGCTGAAGCATATGCTGCAACCGGCTTTCGAATCAGGCTCGGATCAAATGGAAATCGTTCTGACAATCGGCACTGCCGTGGCGGAAAGTCGCCAGATCTATGAACCCTATCGGTTCCTGGTCACCGAAGACAGCCCGGCGAAAAATGACATGATGAAAGACTTTGGGCAGCGAATTGCTGAACTGGCGGGAGTCCCAGGAAATACTCAAATGGCTGCTGCAGCCACCCTCTGTGTCAGTGCGGCTATTCCAGCCATCCAAGCCATTCTCGATGGCCGTGGCATACCAGACACTTCTGTCGGAGAGGCCTCCCAGCCTGGTCCGAATACCGCTCAGCCATCCATGCAAGGCACACCGGGTACCGACATCAAGTTGATAAGTGTCATGTCGACTGTGACCGGTGAAGAAATCGAGACCCGATGGGGACTTCATCCCCGATTTCGGCAGGATCTCAAACCAGACGAAACGCAACAACTGACTAGGTTGATGAATAGGGTAGCGAAAATCCTAGGGGAACGGTATGCTGCAGTGGCTTTCTCCGATGAATGGACCTCCTGGCACCGAGCCGGCCATGCGTAGAGACTCCGATTTCCTGGGCCACGGTCAGAACTCTTCCGGCTTACTCTCCTCAACATCAGCCCCTTGGAGGTGTAGTGCAAGAACCGCAACGAATCTATCCTGGCACTGAACAGCTTCCGCGAAGTCTCCATCGTCTCACAGAACTAGCTCATAACTTGTGGTGGAGTTGGACCCCAGCAGCCCGATCTCTCTTCGAAACCATCGATCCCACGCTCTGGTTTCTGACGCACCACAATCCAGTTAAACTTCTCTCTGACGTCAAGCCGGAACGGTTGGCGATCTTGGGCCAAGACCCCTCCTTCGTTCGTCAGTATTCGGCTGTGCTCCGGTCGTTTGACGTATATATGACCGACACAAAAGCATGGTTCGCAACCCAGTACCCTGCGTTGGTAAAATCGCAGATAGCATATTTTTCTGCCGAGTTCGGTTTTCATATTTCAATTCCAATCTATAGCGGCGGATTGGGCATTCTTGCCGGAGACCACTGCAAAGAGGCCAGTGACTTGGGGATCCCTCTGGTGGGGTTGGGTTTCATGTATCCTCAAGGCTATTTCAAGCAACGAGTCACTGCCGAGGGATGGCAGGAGGCGGCCTACGCACCATTCAATCGCCAGGAATCGCCGATCCATCAAGCGATTTCACCGGCAGGAACACCCTGCTCGATTAAAGTGGAAATCGGAAATAGGCAGGTCGCCGTGTTGGTTTGGCAGGTTCGAGCAGGACGTATGTCTCTATATCTCATTGACACTGATGTTCAGGAAAACAGCCCCGAGGACAGAGCACTTTCAGCGCGACTGTATGGCGGCGATCAAGAGATGCGGCTCTGCCAGGAAATCCTATTGGGCATCGGTGGCGTACGGGTCCTCCGAGCTATGGGACTCGACCCGTCAGTCTGGCATTCCAATGAAGGTCATTCCGCATTTTTTACTCTGGAACGATTACGGGAATACGTCCGGGCAGGTCATACTCACGCGGAGGCGAACGAACTGGTTAGACAGAGTACGGTCTTTACGACGCATACACCCGTCCCAGCCGGTCATGACGTGTTTCCGCATCATCTCATGGACAAATATTTTCATAATTATTGGGAACAATTGGGGTTGTCGCGCGACGAGTTCTTACGACTTGGTGAAACGCCTGAATCCAAAAGCCAGGGATTCAATATGACCGCGCTGGCCATGCGCTTGTCGGCTCATCTGAACGGGGTGAGTCGCGAACATGGCCGTATCTCAAGGCGCATGTGGCAACACCTCTGGCCTGGCTTGTCTGAAGAATTGGTACCAATTCGGAGCCTTACGAATGGAATCCATGCGCCGACGTGGATTGCACCCGAACTCAACTCCCTCTTTGGCAAATATTTGAGTCCCGAATGGGCAGAGCGTGTCGATGATTCAGCGATCTGGCAACGAGTCGCGGACGTCCCCGATGCAGAGCTCTGGGCAGTTCGTCAGGCCCTCAAGAGGAAACTGATGGGATTCATTCGCGAGCGAGCGAGAGCGGGATGGATTCACGGGCACCTTCAGAGTTCACAAGTCCTCTCGAGAGGCACCTTACTGGATCCAGAAGCACTGACGATCGGGTTTGCTAGACGGTTTGCGACGTATAAGCGTGCCACGCTGCTATTCAGGGACCTGGACCAGCTTAAGCGTTTATTACATAACCACTGGCGCCCCGTGCAGATCATCTTTGCCGGGAAGGCTCATCCGGCGGACGAGCCGGGCCGCTATTTTATTCATGAAGTCCTCAGCATCTGTAATGACCATGCGCTCGGCGGCCGAATCGCCTTCCTTGAGGATTATGACATGCATATGGCCAAATACCTCGTGCAGGGAGTGGACGTGTGGCTCAACACCCCGCGTGCACCCCTTGAGGCCAGCGGAACCAGCGGGCAAAAGGCCGCACTCAACGGAGTGCTCAATTTCAGCGTTCTCGATGGATGGTGGCAAGAGGGATATAACGGGGCCAACGGATGGGCGATTCACCCATTACCCGACGGCGCGGATCCCCAAGCTCAAGATGCACACGATGGCGAACAGCTTTATCGCCTCCTCGAACAGGAAATCGTGCCGCTCTATTATCAGCGCGATCTTGACGGTGTCTCACGAGGGTGGGTACAAATTGTGAAGGAAAGTATCAAGACGATTGCTTCGAAGTTTTGCACCAAACGCATGGTCAAACAGTATATGGACTTTATGTATGCTCCGGCCACCACGCGTACACCGAGCACGTGGTAACGGACCGTTGGGGCACCCGCTCTTTCTGCCTATTCTTGTTCTCTTTTCCATTTCCGACATGATCTTCATCCCATGCATTGCCGCGGATGGCGACGCCGTCGGCCCTCCACAGCCCCGTATTCAATCGACGCTTGACCGCGAAACAAAAAAGGCTTTCAAGCTGGGTCAGTACGATGAAGTGGTCAGGATTCTTCATGAGCACATTTCTGACGGCAAGGAACTGAATCGAGAGCTCTTACGATTGGCCTGCATCAGCCACATCCAACTCGGCCATCCGGAAGAGGGGGCCAAACTGTATATGCGCCTCTTCCCTCCCGGACAGTCTGAGGATTTCCCTCTCCTGAAGCAACTGGCTTCAGGACAAATTATAAGCCGCGTGCGCGATCCTCAAGAACATATCCGAATCGCCGCTTATACTGCCTTGGCTGATCTCGATGGAGCAGGCGTACCAGCCATTCTTGAGGATGGTCTGCTGGACTCATCGGCATTGGTCCGGGCTCGGGCTGCCGAAGCGATAGGAAAGTCTGGTGGCGCCAGTCGGTCCGGTGCCCTCAAACGAGCCTTGCGCGACGAGGCTCCTGGCGTACGGATCGCCGCCATAACTGCGCTCGGCGATGCTAAGGTGAGCGATATCTCCGAGCGTCTCACTGATATTGCACGAATCGACGAGGGGCCAGAATCGATTTTCGCGCTCGCTGGTCTATTCAGATTAGGACGAGCCGATGTCTTGATTGACATCACGAACGCAGCCACACTTCCTAATCCGGAAGTCCGGATGGCCGCCATTGGAACACTTGGTAAGCTTCGCCGTCCCTCAAGCCTCCCCACATTGAGCCAAGCCGTGTACGACCCTGAACCATCTGTTCGAGCCTTTGCAGCAGGCGCGCTCGGTGACTATGGCAGTTCGGAAGGAGTCGCGGCCTTAA
>DAISKX010000290.1:0-5234 GCA_036820725.1 Nitrospiraceae bacterium | reverse complement strand
ACTTCGAATGAAACATCTTTGAGAGCCCAGATGGTATCGGCTTCCTTGTGTAAAGACTCTGAAGCCGGCTTCCCATTGGACTTTCTCACTGCCGATGCATGGCCATTGAGACCGAATAGAGATTTGAGGTTCGACACGATCTCATCCCGAAGCGTGTCGTAACGTTCTTTTCGCGCGCCGATCCGATACTCTTTTGAGAGTCCTTCGACTCGAACAACAACCTCGCTCATACGTTTACCAATTGGCCTTCATAATCAGATGACGTCTGCAAATTGCCGTTCGAGGTTCTTAAAATACACAATTCCGGTAAGCACCAGCGCGAAGGCGGCCAGGTAACTGACTACCATCATCACCGGATCCGGTTCCACCTTCCCGAGCAGCGACCACCGGAACCCCTCGATCACCCCGACCATTGGGTTGAGGCTATAGAGGAGCCGCCATTGTTCCGGGATCAAGCTGACGGGATACACGATCGGCGAGAGAAACATCCAGATTTGCACCACGAAGGGAATCGCATGACCAACATCCCGATACCTAACGTTGGTGGACGAAATAAAGAGCCCCAACCCCGCGGCAATTACCACTGCGAGAAATATGAAACCGGGAAGAGCGAACAGGCGCAGCGTGAGGGGAATACCGGCAAAGACCAAGAGGAACAGCAATACAATCAGACATAGGGCCAGATCAATCAAAGGAGCAATGACTGCCGAGAGTGGAAGGAGGATACGCGGAAAATAAATCTTGCTGATCATGTTGGCATTGCTGGTAAGGCTGGAAGCCGAACGCGTAAGTGCCTGAGAAAAGTAGGTCCACGGCAGAAGTGCGGCCAATGTAAAGACCGGGTACCAGACACCATCGGACGGCATCTTGGCCAGGTAACCGAAGATGACCGTAAAGATCAGTATGGTGATCAGCGGCTGCAGGACGACCCAGCTGATCCCGATGGCGGTTTGCTTGTAGCGGACTTTAATGTCCCTCCATACCAAAAAATACAGCAGGTCCCGGTACTCCCAGACTGCGGCCAAGTCGAGATTGACTAGTCCGCCTGATGTCTCGATGATCAGTTTCCGTGTGTGAGAGGTCATAAATTGATCTTTTGGGATATTCAGGATGGAGACGTATTCTGCGGCCGGTGACGACCGGTGCAGCATTCAATCCTGGCTTTCTATTTCCATCGCGCAGTCAGCGAAATTGCCACGACGTGGCGCAATACTTCGAAGTTGAACCCTGGCTGTTCAGTCTGAAAGTCGTTGTAATTATAAGAGAGCTCTGTGATCATGGTCCGTGTCAGGTTATAGCGGAGCCCCACCGAACCGGTAATGTTCGTAAACTTGACGGTCCTGTCAGGAACGGTTTCGTTGTAGCCATAATTGGCGCTCCCGAATGCATATAACAGCTTGGACACCCGATGGGTGATCAGCACCTGCCCAACGTTGCTGATGAGAGCTCCTCCTACGAAAAAGAATGAAGGCGCGGCTTTTCTTGAAAGATCCAACTGCACAAACGTGGAACGTTCGGGATTTGTCTGGAACGTGACCGCGCCGACCGCAAATGCCTTGCTGGCTGGTTCGATGAGCGTAATGCCTCCACGGGCCGTGGCGGTCCAGTCCGGCATAACCCTGGCATAATTCGCCCACAACTCCTGCGTATTGAAGTCAAAGGCCGGCGCGGTTCCACTTGTCTCAGTCTGTGTCACAAGGCTTTGCTTATACAAAAGGGAGACACTGTCAGCCCTGGTAAGCCGATACCCAGGCCCCACCGACCAGCTATGGACATTGGTATCAAAGAAGGAGGCGCCTGTAGAAGTCAGCGCGAGAATCGAACCCACCCTGTAGAATGCGAAGGCATAACTGCCCTGCAGAGATAGTCCTCTGAACACCGGGTACGAGCCGTTGGCGGACGCCGTGTTCGAAAAGGTGTTGGCCCGAAATCCCTGAACTCCCCGGCTAAAGGGGTCGTCTCCCGCCGGGGTCTGTCTCGCTGTGATAAAGCTTGGAGGCTCCGGGGTATATTGAAATCTGTCGCTTACCTGTAACTTCGCGCCTTCGGCCAATCGGCTGACCCACCCATCCAATTTGGCATTGGCGTCGGCCGATGTTCCGACAAAATTTAAGTCAGGGTTATACACATAGAAGTTCAGATTGACCCCGCCAGTAAGGCTCGCTTCAACATCTCGTGACTTATGGTGTAGTTTTACGTCGCCTGCCACGGATGTGACGAAATCACTGAGCCTCGTTCCCGGCGCAAGTAGTTCCGGTGGGGCTAAATAGACATTGGTGTCGTAGCGTTCTGAGAGTGAGACCGACGGGATGATTCTTGTGTCGCCATATACCGGCGAGGGCCACCACGCACCAGATCCAAGACATATTCCCCAAGCAAGGATCGCCGCAACCGCGAGCCTGCAATGATGTCTCAAGCACGCACATCTAAGACACCACAACGGAATCACCGGAGCGCAATTGATACATGGCCCCAAACTCACCGTCCTCGGCGAGTGCAAATAACCAATACAATGTGCAGCCCACGGAGGTCACAGGCAATCCTGTATTCGAATAGTCGCGTGGCGGATCAAGCGTCGCTCCTCAAGACACCGACGCGGAATCAGCTTCCTTCAGCAGACCGCCGTCCGACAGCAATTCCGCGGATGCACGAATCGTTTGAAATTCCAGCCCCGACCGCTCTGCAATGTCTAGGAGAGAGTGGCGTCCATCGGACAGGTTCAACACCCACAGCAGTGCCATTTCTTTTCTGGCCTTGTCTGCGTCTCCGCCGATCGGTTTATACAATCCACGTTTTCCTAGTTGAGGTTCACAATGGGGATTCTGATTGATAAATGTCTTATTGTTTTCCAAGACCATGAGCGTAGTCAGACATTGAGCAAATGATTCCCCCAGGTATTCAGGTTGGACGAACTCCAGATTGTCTGCTGAGGTGTGATACTCGGGATATTGGCCATGAGACGTCCGCATGAAACAGCCGACGGGAAGGTCGAATCCCGGCGAGCAATATTGCCGCTCATCGTACCCGTATGGAAAGAAGTCGATGATGTTGTACGGCTTCTCTGAGTGACGCAGCGTGTGACTCATGACTTGGTCGATGAGCGCATTCCCCTGCCTGCTCTTCTTGTATGTGAAGGGACCCGAATCGCCGACTCCGGTCACCACGAACCCATGCTTGATTCGTGACACCTGCTGGGTATGGGAAGACAGCCAGGTGATCGGGCCGATCGTTCCAGGAACAAACAGAACACGGTAGGAATACCTTCGTGGGGAAGCGCCTAAGGCTTTTGCCAAAAAGGTCGCGACGGCGATGCCCGACAGATTGTCATTGCAGAGAGACGGGTGGCAGACATGACAAGAAATAAGAACCTCGTCGGTGGTCTCGCCTGCTAGATAACATTCACCATAGGTCAGATGGCCGTCCTCCAACACAGCGTCAATCACCACGTCATACTGTTCCTCTTTCAGTTCCAAGAGCTGCTTGTGCGAGAGGCAGAATCCCCAATCCTCGTTGTAGTACGACGTCCGATAGGGAATCCAGTCGGGATGGTCGGGAAGAGTGAAGAGATGCACTTTCAGTTCGGATAGAGGCAGTGTAGTCCTCACCGGTCGGCTGTAATTCACCACATGCAGATTGGATTTCCGAAAATCGATGATCTTGTTCCCGCTTGCATCGCGGACATAGGCATCGGCGATATTCCATTCTTTGGGAACGGTCCAATCGAAGACCGGGGTACCGCTCGGCACTTCGTGGATTTTCAGCGGAATATGGCCGGCGATAATGGCAAGGGTTTCCCGCACACCCTTACCCGTGATGCTGCGGCAGATGGGATAGAGCTGTTCCATCAACCGATACATTTCTTTCCCGGTTGCGGGAATCGATAGGCACGTTTCGTGGTTTCGATCAATTGTTATCATGTTGGTTTAGAAACACCGTGACGCTTCGATCTCAAATCCTGGAATTCTCAATTTTGTGTCGAATCATGTTAAAGAGGTAAACTAGCTGGGACACATAATTCCTAACTACAGCACGGCAGCCGACCTCTTTCTCGAGAGGGAATTTTGCATCCAGAACCCCTGTCGACGGGTACTCATCGGAATTCGAATACAAGGTTCCAAACAACCGGTCCCACACGCTGAATATCACGCCGAAGTTTCGATCACGGTGTCGCTCATCGAATGAACAATGCACCCGATGCGGCTTCCAGAACAAGACAAGATAGAGCGCATCAAAACAGACCTTGGGCGGCTTAAATATGTGCTAGTTACCCCACAGAAGTGGGGATACCATTTGCCATGGTCCGAATTTTCTGTTGTTTGCCAAGCAGGGGCTTCACTTCATAAGCCATTTGTGCTTTCGCAAGAGCCCAGGGGAATACATATCTTCGGAGAAACAGTGGACAATCCTCCAGATACGCGAGCTTTCGCAATTTGAGGATTGCTGCGAGCCGCGACCCGCCACGTACCCGCCCGGAGAAGCCCAAGAGCCGGGCGCAGGCCGACTCAAACCGGTAGAGCCCTCCGCAGAGTGCCGTATCGATGAAAACGGCGACCTTCGCAGGAGTCTGTCGGTGCCATCCGTCGCAATACTGTTGAAGCCATCGCAGATAATCTTCCATCGAATTCGGCGTAAGAAACCTATCTCTTCTCCACAGCAACACCGAGGCGGCTCGGTTTTGCATGCCAAACATTTCACGAGGCACGCCTGCCTCCTCTAACATTCGGCGGCAAAACGGTTTGGAATACCAAGCGGGAAAATCCCATGGGCTCATGTCGGGGGAGGTGCTCATCCGATTGACATCTCGAACATGGCGAATGCCCCAAAACGGCACGGGACAGTGTATAAAACCGGCGTGCAAGCGATACTCGGTCAGCGAGAGCCCGGATTGATCTTCGCGAATAATGTCCTCACTGACATCCAGCGGATGTTTCTTCCACATTTTGCCGCCCGCAAATGCCGTAAACAGGACCGTGCCTGCCAAATGCTGGTGGGCGCTCCGGAAATACACATCCTCTCCTTTACTGTCCGAGGCAAGGAACAGAGCCTCTGGAAAGAGATAGTTCCGCCAGCCGTCCCGCGGCAGCACCACTGGGGTCATGCCGAGTCTTTTGGCAATGTCTGCCCCACTGTCGGAATCGCCCCCGCGAGCCTGGTCAAAGGTGATGACCTCTGTGCATCCATACTGCTTGGCCAAGAGGCTCACGGTCGCCGAATCATAGCCGGATGACGCCGTA
>DAISKX010000289.1:0-5237 GCA_036820725.1 Nitrospiraceae bacterium | reverse complement strand
TCTTCTATACGGGCGCGAAGTTGCTGCTGGCCGTGCTGACTGTGGCGGTGGTCGCGATGATTCCGGTCAAGGCGCTTGGTTTCCCGACCGCTACCAATTTGATTTTATACTACCTGCTCGCCGCAACCTGTGGCTATTATGGTCCAGCGTTCTGGCTCAAGCGGGCCATTGCCCATCGGCAGGATGCGCTGCAGCGGGCGATTCCTGATGCTCTGGACTTAATGGTGGTCTGTGTGGAAGCGGGATTGGGATTGGATCAAGCGATTGCTCGGGTCGGGGAGGATGTCAAACAAGCCCATCCCGTGTTGGGTGACGAGCTGAACATTTTGGCTCTCGAGTTGAGGACCGGTGTGCAACGGCAGGAAGCCCTGAGAAATCTGGCTCACCGTACCGATCTCGAAGAGGTTAAAAATCTCGTGGCGCTACTTGTGCAGACAGACCGCTTTGGGACGAGCATCGGTCAGGCGCTCCGCGTTCACGCGGATTCGATGCGAACGACGCGCAGACTCAAGGCCGAGGAACTGGCGGCCAAACTGCCGGTGAAACTCTTGCTGCCTCTCATCTTCTTCATTTTTCCTAGCATGTTCGTTGTGACGATCGGTCCGGCTTGTATCAGAATGGTCAGGGTCTTGTTCCCTGCCCTTGCTGGGCATTAGTCAGGGATTGCTGGGGCTGGGGATCTCAGTGGAGCGTCTACTTCGAGAGACCCTCTCAAAACGGTTTCTGTCGGACGGCGGGCTAGCGGACCGGCGTCATGGGGAGTTTCGCGTTGATTCGACGGCCTTTGCTATTCTGTCCCTCGTTGCGTCTGGGGAACCTCCTGAGTCTCTTGAGCGTAGTCGTGCGCGCCTAAGAAAGGAGCAGGGTGACGACGGACGTGTATGGGTGAGCAGGGAGCATCCCGCCTCCTACTGGCCGACCCCACTGGCTATTCTCGCCTGGCAGAATTCGCCGGCCAGTCAAGTTGCTCAAAGCCGCGCTGTCCACTTTCTCCTAGACACCACCGGCAGCCATTTTCCTAGGAAGCCGGATGCTCCATGGGCGCACGATACCTCCCTGAAGGGATGGTCCTGGACCGAGGCTACACATTCCTGGGTTGAACCTACGGCTATGGGTGTGATGGCGTTACGGGCGGCAGGCCATGGTCAGCATGACCGCGTAAGAGAGGCTGTTCGGATGCTGCTTGATCGTCAGTTGCCCCATGGAGGATGGAACTCTGGGAACACGCTTATGTTCGGCAAGGAGCTCCATCCGAATCCGGAGGGTACAGGAGCCGCATTGATCAGCTTGGTCAGTCAAGTTGAGCAAAGAAATATTGCCCGCAGTCTCGACTATCTTCAGGGTGAGGTGGATCGATTACGCACACCTATATCACTGGGATGGGCGTTGCTCGGCCTTGCGGCCTGGGAGCAGTACCCGTCGAACGGCGCGGCTCTCGTGGAGCGCTGCTTGGCCAGCCAGTCTCGGTATGGAGAATACGAAACATCGGCGCTGTGCCTTCTCTCCTTAGGTGCACTAGCCGGAGAGTCAACGGCACGTCACCCTCTGCTGATTCATTCGGATATCAATCCGGCTATCGTTGTTCATTGAGGAGTTCTGTGTCGGAATACGCAAAACCGCAATCCAGGAGATGTCTCACGCGTCGTGATGTGCTCCTGGCTGCTGGTGCTGGCCTTGTACTGGGGGTCGGTTCGCTGGTCGTTCCGAAGCGGTATTTTCGGATGCCGCAACAGGCGCAAGTGTTCGTGGCCAAAGTCGCCCATTACCAATTGGATATTGCCGATTGGATTTCAAGGGGGATTCGTGAGCTGAGGATTGCTTCCGAGGAGTTGAAGGGCAAGCGCATTCTCCTGAAGCCGAACCTGGTCGAAACCGCTTCAGAAGCACCTCACATCAACACCCATCCTCTAGTGTTGCGTGGAGCGATTGAAGCCTTTCTGCGGTTGGGAGCGGCTGCTGTGATGGTCGCAGAAGGGCCCGGTCATCGGCGCGATACGCTGGCGGTCTATGAAGAGTCCGGCTTGGCAGATGTGTTGACGGAAGACCACATTGCATTTCACGATCTGAATTACATGACGGGCTATGAGCTGCCGAATGCTGGTCGCCAGTCTTCGCTGCGGACGTTGACGTTTCCTGCCCTCTTTCAGGAAGTGGATTGGATCGTGTCCGTCGCTAAGATGAAGACACACCATTGGGCCGGGGCCACGCTGTCGATGAAGAATCTTTTCGGAGTGATGCCGGGCATCTACTATGGTTGGCCGAAGAACGTGTTGCATCATGCGGGGATTGAGAATTCGATCTTGGATATCAATGCCACCTTGAAACCGCATTTCGCCATCGTCGACGGCATTGTGGGGATGGAGGGCGATGGGCCCATCACGGGCGATCCTAAAAAAGTTGGGGCGCTCGTCATGGGCCGCAATCTTGCTGCCGTGGACGCCACATGCTGTAGGATTATGGGCATTGATCCCTATAAAGTATCTTACCTGGAGCGGGCTGATAGGTGGCTGGGGCCGGTTGGTGAGAGTATGATTGAGCAGCGTGGGGAGACCATTGCCGCTCTTCGAACGAATTTCAACTTAATCGAGACGATTCCGGCTCACCGCGGGATACGACTTATATGAAGAGTGAGCGATGAAACTACTTTTTCTCCTGGCAATCTTCCTATTCCCTGTCGCCGCGCTCTCAGCAGAGACCGACCCGGCGCCGACTCAGTCAGAGGAGCCGAAACTGTACGATCACTATCTCGGCCTCAAGCGCATGCAAGAAAACTTGGCAGGGCTCTCTTTTGAGGAACAAGCAAAACTGCAACCTCAAATTCAAAGGGCGGAACGGCGAGCTTGTAAACGGATCAGAAAAGAGCGCCGCGAGGGCGTGCCAAGAGAGGATTACCGCCGTGAGGGCGGAGACGAATTCCTGGTCTTCTCTCTTCAGTTAGAACAGTACTGCCAGACGCTTCATTGAAGGCCCCATACTTACCGCGGCCGACTCGCCCTAGATACAGCAATATATGGTGAGGACGGGGGATCCCATAGACTGTCCTGGCAAGTCAACGGAGGTCAGCAGGAGTATTTTTTAATAACTCATTTATATCGGTCTTGCGACTTTCCCAATTAGGATACACTTGATTCAATCGAATGACTGTGAACATCGCAGACAGCCCGATTGGGTGGCTGAAATAGTCCCGCCATCAGCCTTTTGTTTCACCCCGCACATTCCCCTAGAACTCATGGATGAATTCGACTTCCGGTTCTTGCATTGCTCTGCGTGACTTTAATACGAACCATCATAAAGCCTCGGCGGAAACATGTAAGATTGGTTCAAGGCCGAGGTGATACGCCACCTCCCTCACGCTGATACACTGCCCGGTGGCCTCTTTCGCTTCGGGCATATCCGTGAAGCGGCGATTGTGTTCAGCAAGAGGGTTGACGCTATAGCCGCATCGCTCGCATTGCCAGCCGATAGCTCCGGCACTGCGGTCTATAAAGTCCGCTAATCTCATTCTGTTATGACAAGGAGGACAGCGCATGGGGCACCTCCAGTTGATTGCACTGCTCTGTCTCAAGCATAGCGGGTCGGTGTGTCCCGGATAGACCAAGAAGTGGTACCTCTCTAGGGTATCGGACCGTTCGGCCTCTTTAGGCTCCACGCCTTGGAAGTACCACCTTTAGGTCTGTCGCGACAGACCACAGGGGATATGCTTCCTTTACCACCGCTCATGGCAAAGGAGGCTATCCATGACATGTCCGCGATGCCAAGGTTTCATGGTATCCGATCTGTTGCTTGATTTGGCAGAGACACAAGGGATGTGGATGAAAGCCGCCCGGTGCATGAACTGCGGCTACGTGATGGATCCGGTTATGGAGAGGAACCGTCAGCGAGCCATCATCACACCGATTCTCGTGAAGAATGTTTCAGAGGCGGCCTAAGGTCACATACGCTTAAGCCCGGCAGGTGAAGACCCTGACGCCTGGTAGCCCGAGTCTAGGGCAAGACCTGCCCGCCTGTTATTCCCGCACATTTCCCTAATGAGTCTCAAACCCATGATGGGTGGGGGGTGTGCCGATAATGGGTGGCCGGTGATGAGCAGGTGTCCTTTATGGGGCAAAGAGTTTGTAACTCATTGTAAACCAATGTTACTCACTGGACGTTTCACCAGCATCAAGCCTTTGTTTTTCCTCGTTTTCATCTGTCTTCTCATGGCTCAAACAGAGTGAATAAGCTAATGCCCGCTCTCCTGGTGTACGGTAGAGCCTCCTGATGGGCGGTCAGCGGGCCACTGTCCACTTCACCCCGCGAAACGTTGAGTGATCAAATGCCAGGACCAGCTCGGACATACCGTGCATGTGCCATGTAGGCGCGCGGCTGAATTTAGCGCGGCTTCGGTCGGGCGGATTCCGGGGCCTCTTCAGAGGGTAGTGCCCGTCCCGTTTTCTCCAGCAAGGACTCCACACGGATGCGAGGACGGTCCGCCGGTTTCATGCCGGGATCACTGGTTGAGCGACGAACGGCTTCCTGGAGAAACGCCTCGAGATCTGGGATCGCATATCTTACGCACCGGCCGATTTTCAAAAATTCAGGTCCGCCACCCTTTACTCGCCAGCCCTGCAGTGATTTGACACTCATTCGGAGCAGTCCGGCCGCTTCTTGTTCGGTGAGTAACGTTGTCATCATGGAACCCTGGTCACGTGGTGCGACAGCCGGTCGGGATTCTCCCCATTCATCATTCATCGTCCTCATCCACTTCTTCTAACTTTACACGGCATTCCTGGCAGATCGCGTCCCGTTCCTGGACCCGGTCCAATTCGAACTCTTCCTCGCAGCGCGGACAAATAAAGTAACCGGACAATATTTTGTGCATGGGCATTGTCGCCTCCTCTGGTTGCTTGGGCTTCGCGGTGGGAGCGATGGGGGGCGTCGGAGGTGCAGGCCTTGATACCGACGCCGTCCGATAGGCCGCATAAATCTTGTCCCGTATGCCACCGGCAATCTGTTGCAATTCCAGCAGCGGCAACTCCAGCAATGGCAAGTGGATCATCTGCAGTTCGACCGCCACTTTCGCCTCCGCAGCGGCCATGGGTGGCACCGGCGGCACCGGATATGGAGATCGATGACCAGCAGTTTGATCTGTTGCAACACGGCTCGTCTGCGGGTGTCTCGCTGCTGACGGTCGGCTTGCGCGGGCCGCTGTGCGTCTTGGGGTGCCACCCATTGACGCCGTACCACTACGGACACCT
>DAISKX010000288.1:0-5240 GCA_036820725.1 Nitrospiraceae bacterium | reverse complement strand
CATCCCCTTGCGCAAAGATCGTGTGTTTCTTGGGGAACGTCAGACTTGTTTTCCCGCTGCCGACTTTGGTGAGGAACGTCTGGGGATTGAACGGCGGCGTTTGCGTGCGTGCCATGAGCGACCTCCTCTAACTGGAGTGGCTCGGCCTGCCTCAAGCACTTCGATACTGAAGAAGAAAATTGTATCATTCATGCCTCAGTTGGATCAAGAAACCTGAGCGGGCGGTAGTGGGGTCTTAGTGTGTTGCTTGAATCAATTCTGAAATGGTCCATACGTGATCGGTTAGGCCAGATTGCATGGCCGGTGTGACCCTCAGCGTTTGATGGATACGCGCGAAGTTATAAAACATGAAGTATAAAGCCAGGGCATGCCGATGATTCTCAATTTTCTTTGAATGGGCATTCGTCAGTCGCGTAAACCTACGCATTCCCATCCTTATTTGCAAATTCATCCGTTCCGCATAGCTCGTTGAAATGTGTCGAGAATCTGGATTGCCCATAATCTTATGTGTCCTGGTCCCGCAGCATTGAGCTGGACTATAGCGAGTGGTAGCACCCTCTTGTGGAGGTGCGGAATAAATCTTTTCCAGCATGGCGTAATCAATGTCTGAACCGAAGGCACCATCTACCGCTTGCAGGTAAGGCCTATGCCCGTCTGTAGTGAGTTGAACGCGATGAGCAAGCCGTGAGGCTAGATCATCGATGAATTTAACCGCATAAGGCACACTGCGCTCTCCAACGAGCCAAGACACCATCAGCTTGGTATCCGCGCAGATCGCCGTCCACGTCCAGACACTTCCAAACCCAAACTTGCCTTTCAGTTCCTCAGATAGATTCTTGTCTTTCGCAAAGCAGAACGACCAGATTTCATCGGCCTGAACGCGCTTGCATGGCAGGTTGCGCAATTTTTCATCCTGATACTTTGCGCACGCTGTGCCGAGATCGGCTAGAAGCTTTAGGATGGTTGGCTTTGAAACGCCTGTCATGCGTACCACGCTATTCACACTTGAGCCCTCGACTAGAGCCGCTACTACCTGACTGCGTTTCTGAGCCGATAGTTTATTCATGGCAGCAATCTCCTCATTGATATTCAGAGTATATACCCGTAAGATTGAAGATGCAAGCATAAATATAAAAACTGCTTGCAATTAGATGGCTGGTGCCGTATTATGCAAGCATTCGATAGAAAGGAGCTTGCAATGAGCAAGAATGAGAAGCCGACAGGAAAAGCTATTGGTGGGCATGCTCGCGCTGAAAAGCTGTCTCCCGATGAACGATCTGAGATAGCGTCCACAGCAGCTAGGAAGCGTTGGGCCCATAGGGAAACCCCGTCCGACATACCCAGGGCCCTACCGGAGCATAAGGGCGTGCTAGATCTTGGCGGCATCAATTTGCCGTGCGCTGTTATCCAGGGCCCAAAGGGCATTCAAAGAGTATTAACTGAAAATGGCATTACTGAGGCCCTGCTAGGCACACGGAGCGGTGCGTCAAAGCGCCTTAAGAAAGTTGCATCTGAGGAAGGGGTCATTTTGCCTCTTTTCATCGCTCCTGGCCGATTAAGACCATTTATTGACAGGGACTTATACGAGGGGCCCCTAAGGCCAATAGACTATCGTGATGGCAATAGAATAATCCGTGCCTATGACGCTTCTATCCTGGCAGCAGTATGCAACATTTGGCTCAAGGCTCGGGAAGCTGGGGCCCTTCAAAAGCAACAACTGGAGAAGGCACAGAAAGCTGAGATTTTGCTAAGAGCATTAGCAGAGACCGGCATTGTAGCCTTGATTGACGAGGTGACGGGATATGAAAAGGTCAGACCGCAGAATGCACTCCAAGCTTACTTGGAGATGGTTGTACGGAAGGAATTGGCAGCTTGGGCTAAGAAGTTTCCAGATGAATTCTATGAGAATATTTACAAGCTCAAAGGTTGGGTATGGCCTGGAATGCAGAAGAATCGCTTTAGTATTGTGGCTCACTACACGCGGGATCTTGTTTACGAACGGATAGCCCCAGGCTTACTACAAGAATTAGAGAAGAAGAGTCCGAAAGATGAACAGGGGAAACGTAAGAATAAATTACATCAGTGGCTGACAGAGGATATTGGCAACCCGCTCTTAGCGCAACATCTTCACTCGCTTATTATGTTTCAACGGCTTGCCGTTTCGAATGGGTACGGATGGAATAGATTTGTCAAAATGGTAGATCAGGTACTTCCAAGGCGCGGAGTTACATTAGACCTGCCATTTCCCGCTGAGGATAGTGAGGCTACCGCTTAGCTTTTTTGCTAGTCTTCTTCTTGCTTCGCTTCCGTGGTACGAGCGTGCCACCAATTGCTGTTTCTACTATGGCGCGAGCTAGGGCGAGAGGATCGGTAGGGTTCTTCTTAGGCTTCTTTGGCATGCCTCATCATGCCAGAACGCCAGCATGATGTCACGTAGCGGAGGATTCAAACTTTACCAGTACCGAGCGGGCCCCTGTCTACCCTCACCTGTCGTTCGCCTCGTCGCCCGATGGACGTGAGTGATCCTTTTTGATCAGACACCGCTCTCTTTTCTGCGTACGCTTCGTTACCGGACCACGTTGCAATGGCACGGTGTGAGTGCCAGATATTCCTACAACTCTCCATGCGGGAGGTTCCCATGCCCCACCTCGACCTCGCACAACTCACCATTTGGACGCTCGCCGGCGGCGCAGCACTGTCAGCTTTTTATGTCATCGCCGTGTTCAGCCTCCAGCATCGATGGAAATAAAGGGTGGACTGCAACATTGGAGTTTCGGCGGTCATGACTGGTAAAGCTCTCTGCTTGATATGTTCATGCCTGGGTTTTCTGCCATTCCAGCCGCCTGGCGCGGTGGCCCATGATCTGAAGGAATTGCGAGAGGCCTTTGAGCAAGAACCGATTCCACCAGAACTGGTGGAGATTACCAAGGAAGTCGATATGACGGCAGGGATGAGGTCACTTCGCGAGCAAGCCCATGCCAAGCAGCATCAGCTTCTCAAGGAGTATCTGCGTGCCAGGACCGAACGCATATGCACCGAGTCTCTTGAAAGCATCCCTCGTCTTAACCAGGAGATTGTCGACCTCCGAGGTCAAGGACAGCACGAGGAGGAACAAGCAGAGCGGAAAGAGCGTGACGTCACGACTGGTGTCATCGCGAAGACTTGCACCTCGCCAGCGATGAGCAAAAGTGGTGAGCTCAGAAAGCTCCTCCCGTAGACCGCACTCTCCACAGGTAAGTCATCGCCTAATGTACATCCGTGGTCGGTGCCTTCTTCCGATGCACGATGCGTTGGCCACAGGATTCGCAGATCAACACTCCAGGAATGGCCCTGCCTGCTACATGGATGACATGAAAGTGATGATCGCACATGAGTGGCCGTACAGCTTCTGATCTCGGACCGTTCGCTGCTCCAATATGCAGTTTCATGGAAATCTCCTTGTATGTGTAGGGAAACAAGTTCTTCCTTCTAAATACATGAAAGACAACGGTTGAAACAGTCGGAGAAACCCCGGATCGCGACTCGCGACTTGCTAGGTCCTTGGGTGGAGTGAGCGAAATGTTAGGAGACTGTTACTAGAACCCCGTGTCGGCGTCTGACCAGGCCATGTGGTCGGTGTAATCGACGGCGCTTCGCTTCGTGTAAGCACGACGGGAAGGCTGAGCAAGTTCGACTAAAGGGGATCGACTGCCCCGAGAATAAGCCGCCCTTCGGCATACGAGCCAAGTAGTTCACCTCCAAAGAAACATTTGGAAAGGAAATGACTGCCAGCAAAGTGATTGGCCGAGCGGTCGTGATGACCGCGAGCTGCTTACATCACCGGAGGGGTGAACTCCTGAACCTACGCTGGGACCAGGTACTTGGCACGAAGGTTCCTTCGTCTCGTAGCTGGGACTACAAAAACAGGCGAAGGAGGTATTATCCCCCTGGTCGACGCCGTCTAGTTCATTATGCAAGGTAGAGAGTCTAGTTGGTGCACCCCATGATGGTAGCGACCACGAAAGGGGAAACGATGGCAAAGAACAAGTTCAAAACAATCGAAAAGAAAATTAAGAAGATTGAAAACAATCGAAAAGAAAATTAAGAAGATTGAAAACAAAATCAAAAAAGACCAGGACAAAATCAAAAAATCTCAACAGAAAATGCAAAAGACCCAAAAACAGATAGACAAACATAAAGACAAAATTGTTCGGCTGAGAGGCAGGGGAGAAAAGTACGATACGCGAGAAGGTCAGGGACGGGGGCTGCACCTTCCGCAGGGCAAGGGCAGAAGATCATAAAACGCAATCCATCCTGATCCTAAGCGAACAGGTCACAAAATGGGCACAATCACATCACATTGGCCCGTTCTATATTCCTTAAGCCACTGATAATTCGGAGACACTAAACCGGACTCGCTCGATGGCGTTCGCTCCTTTTAAGGCGAGGGTCATGGGTTCGAGTCAAAAGATAGAACCTTCAAAACTACCTTCTCCCTTTTGCTCGTTTGTTGAGCAGCCGTCCGTACAATGCTCAAAACTTTCTCAAGTTGAGAAGGCCCACAGGTCGATTATCACGCCCTTTGACCCGTGCACCTTCGCAAAATTAATCATTTTAGCCTCGCAGAAGATTAAGGTGTTTACTCAACAGGGAGAGTTAAAAGAGGAGATGTGATGAGCAAAAAGAAAAGGCGGAAGAAGCGAGATGCCACCTCCATTGGCGAGGCTATCGGGAACTCTGTAGACCAGGGTTAAATGCGTTCAGCGGCCGCGATGGGTCAACACTGATGGAACACGTGCTCAAGACAGATCCGAAAATAGGTCACTCATAGAACAATTAGTATAAAAGCGACTCGAACGAGTGTTGCGGAAGCTGGGCGACAAAGACAAATGATGACGATTTATAAATTTGAACTGGGGCTTTGCCGGGCTCTCCTTGCTGCCTTCGCATGTTACGTGTAGCGCCGTTCTGGCAATACAACCGATAAGGTGCCTCGACATGGTGCAGCGAAGGGATGATTTCCGGTTGGAGACTCTTCCGATCTGGTCACAATTGCGCAGTGAATGAGGTCCGCCATCCCCTATAATGAGAGTGCAGTTATGTTCCAACACCAGAAGGGAGTACTTAAATGAAATCCATCGTCATTAATGAAGGGTATGGACCCTTTTGCGTCAGTCACAAGGCCTTTCTTCGGTTGCGGGATCTCGGGCAGCCTGACGCCTTGAACGAACTGGATAATGGTGCATACTGGCCGAAAGCAA
>DAISKX010000287.1:0-5250 GCA_036820725.1 Nitrospiraceae bacterium | reverse complement strand
CACGTACCAAGCGTATCCAGGCGGTAAAGTCCTCGTTCGTCTTTCCGATATCGAAGTCTTCCTAAAACGCAAAGAGCGTCCTCAATTGAACCTGAACAGCATCGTTGATGATGTGATGGAATCATTGCGTCCATTGAGCAAGGCTCCATCGCGAAACGGCGGCATATGAAACACACTCCCGTGGCCACATGTAGCGACAGGCAATTCAATATGTGCGCCGTGGATCTGCAACGGGCTGCCAATCCTCTATGAGTCCAGTTACATTTATGGAGTATGACATGAGACGGATGACTAAGAGTCGTAGAAAGCTTTCAAAGAACGGCTCATCGGCTAGTCACAAACTTCTCGCTCGTTGTGCATTTTGCGAGCGTCGCTTCGTGAATAAACAAGCGGTTCGCGCGCATTTGAAAGCGTGCGCTCCCTATCAGGTGACGAAGGCCACTAGGCAGAAGCCTAAGGCAACCGCCTCTGCCTTAGGCATGATGCCTATGTTAGCGGCCGACCGGTCACATAGCGCCTCTGATCAGACGGAGAATTCTGAACATCCTGAAATAAATGCCGGGACCATCAGATCGGCAGGACATCGTCGGGGGCGTGATTCACAAGAACACCTGCTGTGTCTGCTCGATACTCATGAGGAAGTCGTAGCGCTTCGAAACGAATGCGCCCATTACTATCGAATTGTGCGAGTGACCGCCAGTCGACGATGTGCCGACCAAGCGGGATGTGCTGAGGTGGCTGCCCTGCTTCATGATCTTCATCTGTGTGAGCGTGACTGCTATCAGATGGTACTGAATTCGAAACTTGATCGCGCAACACTCTTTGATCTGTACGAACGTGGGCTCATACTGAAGCAGGTTTGGCTTGGAATCAGACACCGAGATGCGTTGAGTCTAGAATTGGCCGAGGATTACGTTCCAAATGATGAATCGGCGCGTCAGATTCAACAGGAAGAGGCATTGGTTTGGGATTCCTTCATAAACAAGATTAAGCGTCTGTATGTGGCATCACCGAGATACTGACGCCTACCTTTCGGATTCGGTCTGAGCCTAAGGCAGGCGCGGACAATCCATATCCGGTGCCATGTCGAGTTCAATTTCCCTTAGAGCATGGCTATCCTGCAATTTGTTATATCAATAGTTCATCAATCATCTGGTTTCTGAACAGCGCCATCCGCTCGTCTCACTCCTCGATTATGGATTCATTTCGTCGCCAGTCGATCCGCTGACTGTCATGATTACCGTGGCGGAGGCCAAGAAGATATTAACCACGAGGGAAGAGAAGTGACAGACTTTAAATTCAAAAGGCTGGAACAGCAGCGCAAGGCTGACTCGGGAGCGAATTGAAGTTATCAATACCTGCTCCTCGCACCCCATCGGGAAAAGTGTATGAATTCTCGCCTCACGCCGAGGCCGTACCGCGACTATTTCTACTGGGGGAGGCGCCGCCTACAATTTGCTTTGAATTCCTCCCAAAGCATTTCCGCGCGTGGTCCCGCTCTGCGGAAGCCATGATCTTCTATATCTCGGCGCTTCAAGATGAGTTTCTCACGGATACGGTCGCACGCTTCACCGCAACCATAAACCGGCTTTGCATTTTAAACGACTTGCCAGAGTAGTTTAGCGACCCGTCCTTTATAAATATCTGTATGCGAGGAAATTATTGACGACGCGTCTAGATCTATTATCTGCTCAGAATTCAGTATATCGGGATTTGCTATATCGCCTCGCTTGTCTACCATAAGCGAATCTAGATAATGTGTGCCGCATCCCCCCATTGAGCAAGCGATCGTATCGGACGAAATAGGGGCAATCAATGATCCGATGGGATACAAAAACCTGTTAGCGAAATCATTGCGGGAGTAGATGTTCACGAGATGAACGATATCCATGGGTCTGAACCGCCCAAACCGCTTGCGAACCTCATTCCTTTCCTTGCCCTCTTTTGCGCGTCTCATCTCTTCCTCGAATTGTGCATTCTCTGCGATCTGCTTTTCAATCTCCTCCATTAGAGCCGCAGGTATAGTAGTATCGGCATTATCGGAATTCAGGATAGTGGGTGTATTGGGGCTTCGTTCGATAGGGAGTCTATTGGCGCTTGGTTCAAAGTAATCCAGACCAAAAACCAGACATCCAAATGCGTCTCGGGATACGGCGGGTAAGAGCAGTATTATATTTATCTTCTTAGCGAGGAAGACCAATGATGCTTCATTGCTTCGGTAACAACTATCGAACCCTTTTAGAATTGTCCTTCCACCAAAGCTATGACCAATCAGGTGGAAGCTGCTTTCTTCGATTTCATCTGGCGTAAATTCTGATGCAAAAAGCCTCATCACATCTTGAAATCCCGAAGCAGCGAGAATATCAGCACGGCGTCGAATCGTATAATAAGTAACTGGCTTAATTATGGCCAAGTCAGGGTAATTAGTGAAAACAGTGGACGGCCAGAACAAACCGACAAATACAGAAGAATTCCTTTTAATATCCATCTTCGCGGCATCCATGCGGGCATAAAATCGGCAAACAAAGTCTTGATAATCCGTTTCTGCAAGGCTAGCAGTCTTGTCCCAACCATGAACAAAAAGGAAGAAGTCACGCGCCTTCCGTTCTCGAACGAAGTTTTCTAAATCGTCCCATTGATCTTGGTACATGAGTGCCCCGTCCTTGTCGAATTCAAGCGGAAAGAAAAACCTTCCAGTACTTTCGCACGGCAAAAGGGCAAGGTCCTGGCTGGTATATTGAGCAGGTTCGTGCCAGCAGGCAGACAATAAAAGAAGAAGAAAATAGAGTCGCAGTGTCCTGGGCATATCAGCCCTCGTACTATACTCAGCACAATGTGACTGACAAAACGCCTATAGCTTCCGACCTTTGCCCGAATCACTATTAGTAAATCGTGTCACTTCGTCCTGTCGGTGATTCCGGGGACCTCACCCCAGCTAGTGAAGGTAGATTCCCAATCGTGGACCATAGTTTTATGCGACAGCCATACGTTTGAGGCGGGCAAGGATATCGGGCAGGTCAGCGGGGGATTCTTTGATACCGCCTCATTGACAGCTCTTACCCATTCATCGAGAAATCAACGTTTGGCTGGTCCTGTTCGGAATCCTGCCCTTCACTTTTATCCCACATAAGCCACTCACTGGAAGGCAAACGGATTACAATCCGTACCAAAACAACCACGAGTCTACGCCTGAAGGGCGTTCACAGTTTTTAAGGTTCGTCGGGTAAAACCGGTAAGCTCAGTAGGATCAATCTGGTCTGGCATAGTATCATCAAGGTCTTCACCATGATGATACTGGGATGTGTAGTCATTGATCTCGTCCAACTCCTCATATAGATCTTGTGCAGGGTGGTCTTCGCCGCCTTCACGAATTTTCTTCACCATCTCTCCTAGCCAATCAGTCGCAAGAAAATAGCCCGGATAGGTCGTCCGGCAATATGTTTCCAGCACGACGCGCATCTTCCGAATGATGTCAATGGGTTTGCCTGCTCCGGTCGTGAGATATCCCTGCAAGTCATCCATATCATTGACAGTGCGGCCCTGGCATGCTTCTCCAGGTCCGTCGCAGTTATCTTGGATCCCAATGATCGATGGTCCACTATCAGGAGAGCCATGCGCTCTGAGGAGTGAACCTTGTCCCATAACTGCTTGGCGAAATGGGCATCATGAGAAAGAACGATCACTTGAGCGCATCTTTGGGCCACCTTTATTATTTCATGGACCGTCTGGCGACGACGAAAAGCATCCTGGCTGTTAAAGGGGTCATCGAAGACGACAATTTTTTCAGCTATAGCTGCAACCCGTTCCAGGGATGCAAGAAAAAATGCCAGCACCAGTGTGGTGCGATCTCCCGCACTCAATGTGTTCTTGAAGCTGGCCTGATTGAGTGGAGTTTTCCATCCCCAACATCAATGGCCGTATTGTTGATAACAAGCTGGTAACTTGACGTGGCGACTCCTCCTGAATAGGAATGCTTGGTCTTCGCTATGCGGTACCCGGCATTGAATGCCTGTAGAAAATCGTTGATGCGTCGCTCATACGGCTCAACAACTGTTCTGGTGTGGGCATCTAGTTTGATACGGACCTTTTCTTTTTCCTTATCAAATAGTTTCTTTTTCCGCAGTGAGGGCACTATGGCTTGTGCAGAGGGACGCGATGGCGGGCGTATGGCGCTTTTTCACAGCCTGTAGTTTGGCAAGTTCCTTCTGTGCCGCTTCCAAATGGACGCTTCCCGTTTCATGCTTCTTGTTTGCGATCAATAGATTCGCGGATTTAATGACTTCATTGGCAAACCTTGCAGCGCTTGCCACCCTTTCATACGCTTCCAGGTTAGTAGATGCAAGATCGACACTAGTCTTGAAAGAGTCCGTTCTTAGCGAAGTCCATAGTCACCTAAGGTCTACCGATAATGAATTTAGGTCATACTATGCCAAGAACGAATCCAGAATTAAGTATCACATAGCTCTCAACAGCCCAAAGATTTTAATCCGTGCCTATTTCTATTCACACTTTGATCCACCGGATGGCGTTCAAACTCCAAGCTCTTGGGATGAGTACATACAACAATTTTGTAGTCCCACTCATCTACATAGAAGTGAGGGAAAAGAGGATCTCAAACAGTACTTGCTTTCGACTTTCAAGATGCGTTTTGAAAGCGCTGAAGAAATCGATGAACTAATAAAAACAGAAAAGGCACAAGGATACATTCGGCAAATTGCAGATCATCTTAAACCACAGAAAGCTAGCCCAACGCTTGCAATGAATGATGCCCGCATGGCTCTGGCCGTATATGGACGACGCCAGAGGAGTGGGGAAACAGCCACTCCGAATATCTTTGGCTATCGAACTTGGTGGCTAACCGGTGAGAAGACGATCTTACATCATACGCGGGAATTGGTAGGAGTTTACGGATCTCGATATATGATGCGCCCTGAGTTTCTGCTAAATTTCATTGCCATGGCTCCGAGGTTGGGAGAAGTAAGAAATGCCTATAGAACTATTTTCCCCAGTTTGTTGGGTATCCGCCTGGCTTGACGCATGAAGGAAGAGGTCTACAAGGATATAATGGCCAAAGTAACCGAGGCTGCCGATCTAGAATTTGGAAGGGTAGAGGCACTCATTGCTCATGTAGTGATAAACTGAAAAGCGATTTTTATAAGGTATATTCCAATCAGCTTTAGAGAATACCCTATCCTACTCAGCTTTGGGATGAGCTCATGAGAGAGGGCCCCGACAATTCGGACAGTGTGA
>DAISKX010000286.1:0-5259 GCA_036820725.1 Nitrospiraceae bacterium | reverse complement strand
GTCATGCGCGGCGGCCAATTTGTCGCCGGGCCTCTTGCTCACGACTGATGCATGTGAAGTTATGAATGAGGGATGAACGTTCAGCGTGAGCCGCTTGATCAGCGTCGTTCGTAGAACAATTCGAGCGCCGCGGAATATCCATTGATCCGCCCCTTTTTAAACGTCTCCTCCAACCGACCGCGTAACGCTCTCATACCGGATTCGTCGCCCCGCTTCACCACACTTTGTGAGACCATCATCTGGAGCGCCACTTCCAACAACCGCTGCATTCGACCGTTCATTTCCTGGGTCAGGAATTCGTCCATGGCTTCCGAAGCTCGTTCATGGATAATGGAATCCTTGAACGAATCATAGCCCTGCTGAGCGACGGTCCGCTCGCGGATCAACGCCAGTTCGGACTTGATTCGTGTGATATCTTTCATCAGCGCGGCAAACACTTCCTTGCGTCCCTCATCGAAGAGCTTCTTCTCCATTTCATCGAGAATGGTGGCCGGGCTCGCTGCTTCGTCACGCGGTTCGTCACCCCAATGAAGACGATCGTAGGTTCTGCGCCGTTCTGCATCCCCAATGACCTCATAGGCGGAATTAATCTCGCGAATCTTGGCTTCTGCCTGGGCGCTGTCCGGATTGCGATCCGGGTGATGCTGGAATACGAGCCTGCGATAGGCCTTCTTGATGTCTTCATCCGACGACTCCCGGGACACGCCGAGGATTCTGTAATAGTCGATACGAATCATCGTGAATGGGACTATACCACGGGCACAGGCGACGTTCACCTTGACACTGAGAGGCAACCTCCGTAGCCTTGCCGCGCTCTCAGTGACCGGTGCATATATGACACATTCATCGTGGACGCATGGAGTGACAGGCTATCAATGGCTCGTGCTCTTTATCGCCTGGCTTGGCTGGGTATTCGATGCGATGGATGCCACTATCTACGCCATCGTCCTGCATCCGGCGCTGCATGAGTTGCTCGCCACCGGCACTCCCACGGGAACCGTCTCTGCCGAACAGATCGGGTGGTACGGCGGAATCATTTTCTCCGTCTTTCTTATCGGTTGGGCCATCGGTGGAATTTTCTTCGGCATGCTCGCCGACTATATCGGACGCACCAAGACTCTTATCCTGACCATTTTGATCTATGCCCTCTTCACCGGCCTTGCCGCGCTGGCCCAGGACTGGTGGCATCTGGCCATTTATCGATTTCTGACGGCACTGGGCATTGGCGGGGAGTGGGCGGCCGGCGCCGCAATCGTGGCGGAAACATGGCCGGAGGATAAGAGGGCGAAAGCGGCGGGCATCCTACAGTCGGCATGGGCGGCAGGGTTTTTCCTGGCAGCCACGTTCAATTTGCTGTTGCACGATTACGGATGGCGCGTGCTGTTTCTGGTCGGCGTACTGCCCGCCTTCGTAGCCTTGCTGGTTCGTTGGTGGGTCAAGGAACCTCATCGTTGGGTCCGCGCTCATGGCAAAGACGTCCGGGCTGCTCAGGCCGGTCTGGTGCATCTCTCCGAGTTATTTCGTAGCGATCTCCGACGTGGAACCTTGGTGGGCTCCATTCTCGCGTTCGTTGCCGTATTCGGTTTGTGGGGCGCAACCAACTGGGCGCCGACACTGGTCCGCACGATGCCCGATCTCCAAAAGTTCGATTCTGCAACACTGGCGAAGTACGTAAGCTACGCCATTATGGCGCTCAATGCCGGGGCGCTTTGTGGCTATCTGGCATTTGGCCCTTTGGCGGATCGCTTTGGCCGACGGGCCGTGTTCGGACTGATGTGTGTCGGCAGTCTTATTATGCTCCCCGTCACCTATCTCGTCCCTCAGACATTTCCGGGTGTGCTGCTGCTGTTGCCGATACTCGGCTTCTTCAACAACGGTATCTTCAGCGGCTTTCCACTCTATCTCCCGGAACTGTATCCGACACGATTGCGGGCCACGGGAGCGGGTTTTTGTTTTAATGCCGGCCGTGTGCTGGCTTCGGTTGCTCCATTCGTCACCGGCTTTCTGATCACTGCGCTGGGATCATTCAACAAGGCCGCAAGCATCATCGCCCTGGTCTACGTATTGGGCCTGGCAGTTCTTCCGTTCGCGTCGGAAACGCGAGGGAAGCCTCTCCCTGAGTAATCGCGTGTCACCGAATCAACGTACGGGCCACGATGCAGGACTGCCTAAACCTCCCTCATCGCAACACGGCGAATATGTCGATTGCCTACGGGGGCTCTGGACGCAGGGAGAGAACTCATGATGGAGAGGGTTTTGTTAACCGATTTGTAACCGAGTGGTAGCTGGCTGTGGAGCAACCTCGCTTTTCGCCGGCCAGCTATAGGATGTCATCATCCCCTTTCGGATGAATCCAGCCGAACTTGACTGACCGTTTTCGATTGATGTCTGAATTGCAGACAGGGGTTTCCCAAAAAATCGCCGGACGCTTGGAAGGTCTCCACCCTTGACATTGCTTAGAACCGATCTATGATTAGGATTATGCACGCTGAACCGACTATACGCGCCCTGACCTATGACGAAAAGAAGGCAGCCGAGGCTGCATTCACAGGACGTCCGTTCAATCCGGAGTGGTCTGATACGGCCCGCAAGGTGTACGACGGTATTCTGAATGTCATGGGAAAAACATCGACAGATGTATTCAGTGAGAGCGAACTCGAGCCGGTTGAGCCCGTGGCATAAGACTCACATCGTCCCGCTCCCCTTTCCTCCACCTCACGCGCGTCGTTGATCCTGAAACTCCTCTCACGCATCTCTATTCTATGGCTGCTCGCGACGAAGCCGGCGTTGCAGCCACACACACGCTCCGGCGAAAACAGCACAGGGAATCCAAATCCAGACAACCTCGCTGCGGAGGACTTTCACCCCGACTGCTGAGAAGGCATCTCGCCATTCCAGCGGGGATACGACGACCGGGCGAAACGGGAAAAAATAGCGGGTGTTGTCAAAGGGAGCGAAGAATGCCACGCCGAGCCCGCCATCGGTTAAGGCATCGCAAAATCCATGTGAGCCGGTGGCAAGGAAAACATACAGCCACAGCCTCCCTCGACGGCTTCGCCACTCATCGCCTGAAAAACCAAACCCGGCGACTGCTCCGGCCAAGCATCCCGCAAACAACAATGAATGGGTGAACCCGCGGTGGCCGAGCGGATGTCCATATGGTACGCCGAACCAGAAGCCGATCACGTCAAGATCCGGAATCTCCGCACACACTACGCCAAGTGCCAAGACAGACCAAACCGGGCGTGGATAACTCCCGGCTGCTCCGAGTGAAAGCGCCACGACTGCATGAGTAAGAGGAGATGCCATTACACCGGCTCAATGCCTTCGCGAAGGATGGAGTTGAGTACTTTCACTGGTTTTGAAGAAACCCCGACACGGACTATAGTCTGAGGACAGGAGGCCACTCCCTCCATTCCACAACATGAGGAGGCATAGGTCTGGAAAATCTCTCAGTTCGCACGGACCTACCCTGCGCATATGGAGAGCAGCAGTCATTCCACTCATTTTCACAGGCTGTGCAGGTGTATCATTTCATCCAGCACCGGTGGTCTCGACAAAGCCACACCTTCCTTATTTGGTCCAGGTCCGATTGGTCGAACTTGGCGTCTATGACGTGGAACCGGGAGATGACCGAGCCACGCACAGGGAGAGCGGTCGACAATTACTCCGGATTAGGCAAAGCGGTTTGACCGGTTTCGTAAGGGTCGAAAGAAGACGACGAGGCCCGATTAGTAAGTCGGCACAGGCGGCGCTCAACGACGTCGAAACCGATAATCGGCTCACGCTGCTCTAAGATGCTTTCGTCCGTGAGACAAGGCTCCTCGCCATCTCCCGTTCCTCAGCCTCCGTCCTGACTTCTCCATTCAGGCGAGCATCCCTCAATCGCGATAAGATGCGCGTGAACCGTGGGCCTGGTTTCAACCCCATTGCCTTCAAATCCGCCCCCGTGATGATGGGTTTCACCTGTTGATAGATGCCGAAGTATACTGAGAGCTGTTGTTTGATGGCGCTGGATTTGCCTATGGCCATGAGGTACACCAGCACTGCATCGGCAAAACCTGACAAGGCGCGATAGGTATCCGCCGGATGAGGCAGCGGCCGCCTACTCAACCGGCGGGCGATTTTGTCGACCTCAAATCGAGCCGCCCTGATGCATTTGGCTTCTACCTCAGTGAACGCAAAGCGTTTCAGGGCTTCTTCGACCGCACGTCGAGGCAACACCTCCATGAAAGCCATCACGTACGGTAGCCAGAATTCTATCTTACGAGCAGGATAGAGATCAGCATACCATCTCAGGGCTCCCGCCACTCTTTTGAGGACACCGTCTAATCGGCGAGACCAGGTCAGTTTCGGATGGATGAACCGGAGCAGATCGAGTTCGGCAAGCCGGCAAATCATCAATCGAGTTTCGCGCTCTGACAATAGGCGTCGTAATTCACCGAAAAGCCTGCGGCCGGAGAGCCGGTCGATCACCTCCTTGTGTACTGCGCCCTTGATTAGCGCCAGCGTCTCACTACTGATCCGAAACCCCAATCGGAGTTCAAACCGAATTGCGCGAAAGATTCTCGTCGGATCGTCGATAAAACTTTGGCTATGCAACACACGGATGGTTCGTTCCTTGATGTCACGCTGCCCGCCGTACAGATCGAGTAATTTCCAGAATGACCGACTGTTCAAACAGATCGCAAGTGTATTGATCGTAAAATCACGCCGGTAGAGATCATCCCGGATCGAACTCGGTTGAACCGTCGGCAGTGCAGCAGGGTAGGCGTACCATTCAGTCCTGGCAGTGGCAATATCGAGATTGAATCCGTCAGATAAAATGACCGCCGCTGTCCCGAACCGTTCATGCACCTTCACACGAGCATGAAGCCCTTCGGCCAACGTGCGCGCGAACTTCAACCCATCACCCTCAACGACCAGATCGAGATCGAGGTTGGGGAGGCCACGCAACAGGTCTCGCACAAAGCCTCCGACCACATACGCAGACATGTCGAGCCGATCAGCCAATTCGCCCGCATCTCGAAGGAGTCTCACAACGCGACGCGGAAGACGTTTGCGCAATGTCGCACCGAGATTGCCTCGCCTGGACACGGGCATCGTGACGCCTTCATCCATCTGTCTCGAATGCACGTCGCTTTGCCTCACGCGTTGCGTCTCGACAGATCAGTTGTTGTGATCATTCCGGCGATCCTGCGTCAACAGCACGAAACGTGGCGTCCTGAAAAATGGATGCGGCATTCTAGCAGGATCGTG
>DAISKX010000285.1:0-5261 GCA_036820725.1 Nitrospiraceae bacterium | reverse complement strand
CCTTTCAGGACAACGGTTTTCGAGACCGTCCGAATCGGCCACTCTCGCACCTCTCCGCTGTTTGAATTCCATTTCAGGATCAAGCACTTATTGCCCTTTGAGCGCCCCGTCCCTTTTCTCGGTCTGACCCAGTGTAGGGAATAGTGTAGGGGAATATTTCGCCAATCCGGCGCACGGCGTCCGCCTTCTGGCTTGGCCCCACATGGGCATACCGCTGGACCATGGACAGGTCCGACCATCCGCCCAATTCCTGAACCGTTCGCAGATCCGCCCCCGTTTGGACTAAGCGGGACGCGAACGTATGCCGCATGGTATGCAAGGACACGCCGGTTCCCGCCAGGCCGACCTTCCGCACCAAGGCGGTGAAGGGTTTGTCCAGGCTGTCGTAGGGCTGACCGTTGACCTTACTGAACACAAACTCCCCCTTGGTCCGATCCTTCAACCGACGTAGCGCCTCATACGCGCGCGCATTCAGATCGATGCTGCGCGTGGTGCCGTTTTTCGCATAGGCGGCCTGGACGGTCAGGAGCGCCCGGCGGAAGTCAATGTCAACCCATCGCAAGGGCAAGGCCTCCGCAGCGATGCGAAGTCCGGTGTTTATAGCAACGATGATCAACTCTTGCAATGGTGACGTGGCGTCGGCAATCAATTGCTGTTCTTCCTCTGGCTCCAGGACGCGCAGGCGCCGCTTGGGCTCCTTGAGTAATTTCACCTCGTTGGCGGGGTTGTCTCCCTCGTAGAGTTGTTGCCCGCGGCAGTAATTAAACAGATTCTTGAGGACGGAGATTTCCCGATTACATCGAACTTTGGCCCCCTGCTGAATGCGGGCCTGCTTGTGCCGTTCGACGACAAACGGGGAGAACTCACTCAGTCGCTTGCCCGCGAAGGTTTCGGCGAGGCGACGCAGGCATTCCTTGTAGGACGTGACGGTGCGTGGCCGTTTGTTGGCCTCGGCCCAGGCCTCAAATTTCTTCCGAGCCTCGTCGAAGTTCAGGTCCTTGGGTTTCTTGCCGATCCCGGCCTCACCCCTCAGAATTGCACCGCGCTGCACCTGTGCCAGCTCCAGGGCTACGCTTCGCGTGATGCCCTTGCCGAGGCGACGCTGATAGCGCGTCCCGTTGATGCAGCAGTCCAGGTACCAGGTTTTTCCTCGCAAATACAGTCCATCGCCTCGTCGTGCCATGGTGGCTTCCTCCTTGTGTGTGTCGCTTTCCGTTCTAGACCTGTACGCGCTCATAGGTGACTTTGGCGATAAACGATTCAGGGTTCCCTTTGAGATAGAGTTTTTCCAACCGCAAGGCTTGTTTGAGTGTGCGATGTAAAATCCCGCAGCAGTACAGCGGCCCACCGTCATTAAACGAATCGTGATCGGGATGGTTCCGATCGCAGAGGACAAAACGGACATACTGTTTCGACATAGCTACCTGCCTTTCTTCGCCGTTGGCGAATTGAAATGTTGTTGCAAGAGATGCCGAATCAGACCGGCCGCTGACGTACCAGTGGCCCGCAGTTCATCCAGCTTGGATTTAATGGAAGTCGGAATCTGAATGACGAGTCGCGACATCTTCATAAGCTATCCTCCATGACTGATATATAGAGTTAATGATTTATAGATAGCATATTATGCAAAATGCTGTCAACTACTATGAGATTGCACATTCACTCACTATCAGGTACCTTCTGCGGCGTTCCACGAAAACATCGGCAAACTTTGTAAAACACACGGAATGGCGCGCCCGAAATCGCAGGTTACACGCCGGCTCTTTGCTCTACGGCTGAGAGAAGATCTCTTGATGGAATTGCGCCATATCGCCCTGGATCGAAAGCAACCAGCCAATCATTTATTGGAAGAGCTTATTCAGGATTATCTGAAAAAGCATGGCGCGGTAAGACACAGTAAAACACGGTAAAACTGAGTCACTCATGCCCATCAAGTTCGTAGACAAACACATGGTTGGCTTCATGCCTGTCGTCGAAGCCTCCGAAGGCTATCTTCTGGGCGGTCGCATGGTGTGCGATGGGCCAGTGTTTGAGAGATTCTTCGATGCCCTGAAAGTCATGAATGCCTGGATTGAGCAAGAGTTGGCCTGCGATCGGAAGGTGAAACTGGGGAAGGTGGTGCTGTTCGAGGGCATGGCAAGCTGTACGGTGCACGTACCGGATAAGTCGAATGCCTCGTAAGCACCCGCTCGCCTGGTCCAAGAAACTGCCCACAACAGACGGCTGGTACTGGTACCGGGATGCCGATCGTTCCGCTGTCCTGCATGTCTTCGATCCCTTGGGCAATGGCCATTGGAAGGCCTGGGACTGGAATCACGGACGGCTGATGCTGTGCGCGATCGAGCTGTATGAAGGGGAATGGTATGGACCGCTGGAAGAGCCGAAATGATGGTAGCAGCTTTCATTCTCCTGATTATCTTCTCGGTTCCTTCATATGGGCAGACACCAACTCCACCGATAGCTACTGACAAACCAAAGACACAAAACGCCAACCCACAAAAGAAACCCTCCTCCGAGCAGCGTGGCACCGAACAGGCTCCTCTCATTATCAAAATACTCCCCTCCCCGAGTGACGAGAAACCAACCGAGAGCACAGCCAATGAACAACAAGGCCATCCGGCTGATTGGTGGTGGGATCGCAGCCCAGAGATCCTTCTTGCAATCGCCACCTTCGGACTTTGGATTGCTACGAGACAACTGGTAAGAGGTAGTGAAAATACTGCCAGAAGGCAGTTGCGGGCCTATGTAGGCATTCATGTTGCTAGCCTCACTCAGCCGCTGCTCGGTACTATCCGGGTCCGTATTGAGGTAAAAAATACTGGGCATACGCCGGCCTACAATGTAAGGACGTGGAGTTTCCTCGGTATATTCGATCCTCCACCAGAAGTTCCGAAATTCATAACTGGTGAAAAGACTGATATCTACTCCATGATCGGAAGTGGGGCGGTTATCGAACTGCATGATGGTAGGGAAGGTCTCAAGCATGACGTTATAAACGGAATCACCAACGGGACAAAACCAATTTATTTCTGGGGTGAAATTCGATACCAGGATGTCTTCGCAATTGAACGGCGCACAATCTTCCGCCTGAGAGCACGATTGCAACCCAGAGAGAACTGGTACTTCGATACAACTCCAGAAGGAAATGAGGCAGATTAGATGAAACGATTTACACTTCATCTTCTCCCATATTCCTCATCTGTCCACGCCGGGCGAATACGGCGTATTCGTATATTCCGTTTCGCACCATCCGCAGTTGAGACATCGTCCGATCCACCGTCGCCAGACGCCCCTTCGACCAGGCACGGCTCCTGGACGACAAACCCCGACAGCGGGGACAGGCACAGGCTTTCGGCACGGTCATCTCGGACATGGAGCCCCCTTCCGGTGTTGGGGCTGTTGCGTGGTACAGCCGCGCCGTTGGCAGTCCGCACACAAGAGTTGTGTGGCCGAGACGCGTTTGCGACACGTTCGACAGGCGCAGCACGGGATTCGTCCCCATCTAGGACGCGTCATGGAGATTCCGCACCGAGTTTCAGTTCCGCTACAACAACTGCCTCAATCAAGACATCTTCGGTGCCGCGATAGCAAGGTGCTGAGCGCGCCACCGCTAAAGCGGGCTCAGCAAAAGCGCACTGGGAAATATAAGCCAAAATCATCGTGAACCGAAAAGAGAGGAGAGAATTAAAACGGCTGCGTACAAACACCATGCAGCCAATGCCACCCCAGCCAAACCAAGAAAGCCACCAAGAAAATAACTGCCAACCTTCATTAAAACGTAGAATGCTCTCCTGGATTTTGGGTCGAATAGGTTGGCTGTTTGTAAATGGTTTAGCCCTGCTTGGAGGCGTGGCTTTGTTCTATGACTTTGCTCCAAAGATTTCTGTATCGGCGTTCCCATTGCTTGACGCTTCTGATGCATTTTCGGCCCCATTTGTTATTGCCAATAATGGTTACTTATCCATCCAACACGTATCGGCCAGATGCGTTCTGCAAAAAGCAGAATTTGAACCCCACTTTTCCATCGAAGACGTTGGAGTTTCTACATCTCGGATTGACATTGCCGAGAAGATGCTACCGGGCGAACAATTGACAGTGAAATGTCGCTTGCGAGAAACAATAGGGCGTACCCCACCTCTTCGCAATGCTGACATTTTTATAATAATAAAATTCCAACCCTTGCTTTGGTACGGAACAGAACAACGCCAATTCAGATTTAATAGTGCCCAAAATTCTGATGGCTCTTGGCAATGGCTTCCACAGCCAACTAATAAGGGCTAACCTGCAATGTCAAGTTCGGGATAATCGCCCTATTTTGTAGCTTTCCTGTGACAGTCGCCTGAACGAGAAACAATGGCTTTCCGATCTTCATGGCCAACACATCTCCAATCCCGAAGAGATCCCGCTTGATGAAACATTTGGGAATGGTTTGCTCGACCTTGTCGGCCCGATAGCCGAACTGTCGCAGGTGGTGCAGCGTGCGCGCCGTGGGAGTCATTGATTTCACCAGGTCATCTCAGTTGCGTTTTCAGATAGACCGCCGTCCGGCAGTTCATCCGAAGACCTTGCGAGCGATTCTGAATGAACTGTCCGCCAGTGGACGCCGGGAAAATGGAATTGTTGCGCAGGAAGCTTACAACAAACGCGTTCCGGTCCTTCAAGGATTTCGCTGCAACCGGCGGCATAGTTAGGCTTCACAAGACAGTCTGTCATTCCAGAATGCCCTCACAGGCCCTATTCCGTTGTCGAGATGTGGGGCGATCCATGACTAAGTAGTACAATTTAAATACTCGTTGATCTATGTCTCTGGCTGCGCTACAAAGTCACTCCAACAAATTGTCAAAAAAAGACGTTGGCATATAAGTCATGTTAAAAGGTCCAACGGTTCAACCAGGAGGACGAGACGGCCTCTCTACTAAGGGCATACTGATTCACGACCCCATTTCCTTTACCGAATTAGGTCTTTCCATACTTGGAGCCTCAAGCTAACGTTTGCTGCGTTCCGTCGCTCAGGCGGTACAGAATCTGTTCATATTGCTCAGCATCATGAAAGTGGCATTCTCTCCAAGGGCTCTTCATCATATTGATTACTTCTACATACCCTGGCCCGATTGACATCATGGCGAGGGTGTTACTGATCGGCGCTGACCCGATTACGCGACGTATCCTCGAACAGGCCGGACATACGGTCAGCATGGCAGACAGCTTTGCCCAAGTCCTTGAGGACTTCAGTCACACTGGCGCGGAGGTGGTACTCACTG
>DAISKX010000284.1:0-5373 GCA_036820725.1 Nitrospiraceae bacterium | reverse complement strand
GGATGAGGCGCTTGACGGTTTTCTTGCGACCATGTCCGCTTTCGTTCGGATGTGCTTGGGCAGCGTCCTCGTTACGTGGTGATTCTCGGAGGCACCAATGATCTGGGATATGAGGCATCGCCGCATGAGATCATGCGCAATTTACTGAAGATGTATGAGACTGCCCGAGCAGACGATATCATTCCCATCCCTGTGACGGTGCCGTCCATCCGGGTACCCGATGCCGACAGCGCCGGGGCGTTGTCTTGGCTTCGTCATCACATTGCCAGCCGACAGGTTCTGAATGAACTAATTCTCGAGTATGCCCACTTGAAGCAGCTCCAGAGTCTGAATTTGTTCGACGCAACTGCAGACCCGCAGTCGCTTCAATTGGCTGTACGTTATTCGAATGACGGACTTCATCTCACGACCGAGGGCTATCAGTTGTGTGCCACGCTGCTCTATGAGCATATCTTCCGTACAGCTTTAGATCACTGATCGAGGAGAAGGGACCATCCGAGGATAATGGTGCTGCGCGATGTAACCGACCGCGACTTCGACCGGACTGTCGAAGCAACCACCACTCCGGTGTTGGTCGAATTCTGGCAGCCGGGGTGCGGGCATTGTCTGGCTCTGATGACAGAGCTTGAAACGTTACAAGAGGACCTAGGCGATTCTGTGCTCATTCTCAAGATGAATGTGGAGGAGAACTATCAAATTCCTGCCGAACTCGAGATTTCTGGTCTGCCTGCCTTGGCTCTGTTCAAACGTGGAAGCTTTCAGCGGTTTATCGGAGGGATTGGAAAGAAAGATGCCATCCAGGAACAGCTTGCTCCGTTCCTATAGGATGCGCCACGAACGGCCGTCACGTTGGATCAGGTGATCAGCTTCCGGGGGCCCCCATGTGCCTGCCGGATATTCAGGCAGCCGAAGGAGCTGTTGTGCCTCCCATCCCTTCAGAATGTCGGTGATCCATGCCCATGATGCTTCGACGGCATCACGCCGCATGAAGCGGGAGGCGTCACCGATCATCACGTCCAGCAACAATCGTTCATAGGCTTCCGGAGAGGGCCGGCCGAATACCTCGTTGTAGCGAAAATCCATTTCGACCGGATGTGTTTGTGTTCGAGTGCCGGGGACACGGGAGACGATGCGAAGGGAGAGCCCCTCGTCCGGTTGGATTCGAAGAGCCAGGACGTTGGCCGGCAGGGAATGTTGTGGATCCATGTTGAAAAGAATGTGAGGGATGTCTTTGAATTGCACTGCAATCTCGCTGGCGCGCTTGGGGAGCGCTTTCCCGGTTCGAAGATAGAACGGCACTCCTGACCAGCGCCAGTTCTCAACGAAACATTTGAGCGCAAGGAAGGTTTCGGTTGTTGAATTCGGATTGACTCCCTTTTCCAGCCGATACCCTTTGACCGGTTTCCCATTCCCGATCCCTTCGGTGTATTGTCCGCGGACGGTGAACCGCTCCACATCCGCATCGATGATCGGCCGAAGGCAGCGTAACACTTCCATCTTGGCATTCCGGACGACGTCCGGCTCCAGAGAATATGGCGGTTCCATCGCCACGAGACATTGGAGTTGAAGCATATGGTTCTGGACCATATCGCGTAACGCGCCGGCTTCCTCATAGTAGGCAGCTCGGCTACCGAGCCCCTCCGCCTCGCACACCGTAATCTGCACATGATCGATGTATTTGTTGTTCCAGATCGGTTCGAAAATACTATTGGCGAACCGGATGACCATCAAGTTCTGAACGGTCTCCTTCCCTAGATAATGATCGATCCGGAAGATCTGCGATTCATCGAATACGCGTCCCATCACCTCATTGATTTGCCGGGCCGAGGCCAGGTCTCGTCCCACCGGTTTTTCCACGATAATGCGGGAATAGGGTGGACTACCGGAAGCACGGGTGGCCAGGCCCGCTTGATCCAATCCATCGCATACAGCGGTGATAGAACTGGGCGGGATGCTGAGGTAGAAAATCCGATTGCCGGGCAATCGCATCATTCGTTCGATCTCTTCGGCGCGCGCTTTCAGTGCGGCATAGGTGTGAGCGTCCTCGTTCTCCCCGGATAAATAAAAGAAATGTTGCTCAAACTCGCGCCAGGTCGCTTCTACGAGGGGTTGTCGGGAATGTGCGATCACCCCTTCCCTCGCAATACGACGAAAATCCGAATCGGTGAGGGATCTTCGGCCCAACCCGATGACGGCGAATTGAGACGGCAGCAAACCGTCCAACAGCAGATTGTAGAGGGCTGGAATCAGACGGCGTCGCGCAAGGTCGCCCGAGCCTCCGAAAATCACGAGCGTACAGGGCTGAACGGGAATGGCCGATTCAGGCTCAGGGAGAATTTCAAGCGGGGACGTCAAAGGAATCATTGATCAGTTCCTGCCACGGATGTCAGGACGATCAGCGACGGACGCTGTGCCCACCGAATGCATTCCGCAACGCCGCGAGCATTTTTTCGGCAAACGATTCCTCCTGACGAGAACGAAAGCGTGTGAAGAGGGCGGTCGTCAACGTCGGAACCGGAACATCTTTCTCGATGGCATCCAGCACCATCCATCGTCCTTCGCCGGAATCCTGCACATACCCTTTGAGGTGTGACAGTTTTGGATCTTCCTTGAGCGCGCCCGCTGCCAGTTCCAACAGCCAAGAACGGACCACGCTGCCATGCATCCACACATCAGCGATGCGTGCGAGATCAAGTTTATACTCGCTCTTAGACATCAACTCAAATCCCTCCGCATATCCCTGCATCATGCTGTACTCAATGCCGTTGTGGATCATCTTTACGTAATGTCCGGCGCCATGTCCGCCGACGTGAGCCCAGCCTTGTTGAGGCGCGAGGGTCTGAAACACCGGAGCTAACCGATTGATTTGGTCCTGCTGTCCGCCGACCATCAGACAATATCCCACCGTGAGTCCCCAGACGCCTCCGCTGGTGCCCACGTCGATATAATGGAGGCCCTTTTTCCCTAACTCGGCCGCGCGCCTCACATCGTCATGAAATCGGGTGTTGCCTCCGTCAATGACGACATCACCGCCCTGCATCGAGCCGGATACGGCCTGGATGGTTTCTTCGGTCGGCGCGCCGGACGGCACCATGATCCATATGGCCCTTGGCGGAGCTAGTTTTGCGATCAGATCACTGAGCGATGACGCGCCGACGCACCCCTGGGTCTCTGCTTGCTTGATCGGTTCCTGGGCACGGTCGTAGACAACGACCCGGTGTTGATCCCTCCGCAACCGAGTGACCATATTGAGACCCATTTTGCCCAGCCCGATAAATCCAATCTCCATGGTGAGTCCTTTCTCAGTTAACGGCTGATATCGTGAGATGCCCATGATGCGTCATAGGCGGTGAGGCGGCGACAGGACCGAATGAGCTGTACGAGTCGGGATTGAGACGCGCGGGCAAACTGCACAGGGACCTCTGCTCAGTCGATGCGTGCCGGCTGTGGAATGTCTTTAAACAGAAGATCGGCCAATCGACGGCCAGCGTCTATTTGCTCCGGGACGGTCGGTGCGTTCAGGAATCGGGCCGCACTCTCTCCAAGACCCGGATCGCGGGAGACCATGAACCGTAACACGTCCACGGGAGCGGTGAGCCAGAGTCCCCGGATTCGGAAAAAGGCGGTGACCGTTTCGTCGAAACAAATTTGGAGGAGATATTGCGCGGTGGCAGATTTGTCGGCCAGATCATGGGCTTTGCCCAGCCAATGAAGACACTCGGCCTTCAATCGGATCTGTTCGTTAATCGACGCGGGCGGGGGGCCTTGTCTGAAGCGCTGAGCGGCCTTGTCAATCAATTTGGCAGCAATGCCGTCATGGTCATAGAGGATCCGGCCTTTGCGCAGCAGAGGAGGCAGGCGCAGGGAGTCCTCGACCTGCTCCGACACGGAGAGATGTCCGCCGTACCGGATATCAATGAGGCGATCAGCGACACGGACAATTTCATGGCCATCTCCAGATCCCTTGACCAGCACAATCAGATCAATATCGCTGTGTGGCGTAATTGCCCGTCGGGCCCCGGACCCGACCAGGATGACCCCGGCCAGATCGCCACCACGTTTGGCTTTGACATATTTGAGCGCGACCGCCAGTGCATCCTCGTAGCCGGGCGGCGTGATCTGAGGAGGTTGTTCGGGCGGCGCGGGTACTTCTAGCAGTTCGGCCTGTAATTCGGCCGACGTGGGAACCGATCCTGTCGGACCGGAGGAGGGCGCAACGGTCTCAGGTTCCATCATTCAGTAGAGCCTTTATGCCGGCGGTGGGGTTTGAACGCGACCGATCTCATCTTTGAGGCGACCCAGCCACGTGTCGAACGGCTGATCGGCCGCCACGACAATTTCGAGCTTTCCGTTGGAAAGCGTGCGCACGATCCCCGCGCCTTCCGGAGACAGGGGGATCTCAACCCATTCGCGATTGAGTCCCAACGAGTCCGTGAGCTCGAGAATCTGACTGATCTGTTTAAAAGAGACGACCTGCACGGCCAGATACGAACTTGCTTGCAATTTCTGCATTCTAAAGATCGCGGAGAGAGCCTGTCAACGAGCGATGTGCGAGTCGCCAAGGACATCAGTCAGGATCTCGCCCGCCCGGTCGATGTCATTGGACCTAATGTCGAGGTGGGTCACAGCACGAAACGTCGAACTACCGATGGAACTCAGCAACAGGCCTTCGCGTTTCAAGGCGGCGATAATCTCAGCGGATGAACGACGAGCATCCACCACGTCAAAGAACACGATATTCGTCTCAACGTCGTCCGGATTCAGCGACACCGAAGGGATCTTTTGAAGCGTCTGGGCGAGACGTTGAGCATTGTCGTGATCCTCTTGTAGGCGCTCGACGTGATGGTCAAGTGCGTAGATGCCTGCAGCAGCCAATACGCCTGCCTGTCGCATCGCTCCGCCATACATGCGACGGAAGCGCCGGATTTGCTCAAGGATATCGAGGTTGTCGGTTGCGATGAGCGATCCGGCCGGTGCGCCGAGCCCCTTTGACAGACAGACCGTGACCGTTTCAAAGTGGTGAGCATACTCTGCCGCGGATACGCCGCTTGCGGTCACCGCATTCCATAACCGGGCTCCATCCAAATGCATCGGTATGCAATGCTTCTTCGCGACAGCCCTGATGCGCTCGATGACGGGAAGAGAATAGACCGATCCACCCCCGCTGTTGTGCGTGTTCTCGATGCAGATCAGACCCGTACGGATGGTATGCGGGTCCAGAGGCCGGACGGCACCTTCGACGAGTTCTGCGGTCATGATTCCGCGGGCTGCCGAAACCCAATGGAGCTGCACCCCGGCTAAGGCACCAGCCGCACCTTGCTCATAGCGGACCATATGCGAATTCCGCTCGACGATCACTTCCTGACCGGGTTG
>DAISKX010000283.1:0-5374 GCA_036820725.1 Nitrospiraceae bacterium | reverse complement strand
CCGCTGATCGGGAAGGTTGACATGACGGGCTACCGTCTGTAGAGTCGCTCTACCTCGCCGTTCGACCCGAACCATCTCTATCATCCAGAAACGACTGACAGGATTCTTTTTCATGCTCGATCGGAATCACAGCAGCGCATCCGGCATGGATCGGCTTGGGCTTGTGTGCTTGGGACTCCTACTTCTTTCCCCGCTCGTGTTCAAGGTGCGGATTGTCGGGGAGATTATCGTACATCCTTTTACCCCCCTCCTCTTTGCCGCCTGGTGCTGGACGGTCTGGGCTGCTCTCAATGCTTCTCGACCACAACAGCGGCAGGTATCCGTGAAATGGAACATTGTGACACCGCCGGTGCTGCTGATGGGACTCGTGACGGTGGGGCTAGGGTGCAGCCTGGCCATTAACAGTTTGCGTTCCGGGTCCTGGCAGCCGGCCGGATGGTTACTGCTTGTGAAATGGCTTTTGTATCTTGCGCCGCTTCCGTTTACTGCTCTGTTAGTCATTCGGAGCGCACCGCGCGTTATGAGATTGCTGAATGGCATGATCCCGCCCGTGGCCTTGTTGACTCTGGTTTATTCGTTCTACCGCTTCGTGCAAGATCCGGCTGTTTTATATTTGAATTCAAGGTCGGAGTCCGAGGCGAGATACTTCGTCATGGGGACATTCGGTGAAGTCTTTTCGAGTGAGGGATTGGTCTTACGGTTAGACACAGTTGGGCAGGGAGCGTATGGGATGTACCTTGTGTTGGTGATGGCTTTCAGCATCGCTCTAGCACTGTGGAGAGGAATGGATGCAGGCCTTCCACGTTGGTATACACGGGGACAGGCTGTTCTCGTCTGCCCGGCAGCCGTGCTGGGGATTCTGTACACCGGCTCGCGGACGACTCTTGTCCTCATGTCCGGAGTGCTTCTGATCCTGATTCTCCTGCTGCTGAGCCGCGTGACCGGCGCATTGATGCAAACTCATCTCATTCGATTCGTCATTTTTCTCATCGTCGTGTCGGTCGGTTGTGTGAGCATCTGGCAATATGTGCCTGTATCGTTTCCTTCCCTTCACCGCCTTGAAGAAACAGTCACAAGCCAATTTGAAATCCAACGGAGTGCGCTTGGAACGTTTTCACCAGTGACAAATGAACCACGCAAGGCTGTCGTGCGAAACGTCGAAACTCGTGTGTGGCTCTGGGGCAAAACCGTTCGCTACTTGACGGAACATCCGATTGTACTGCTCACGGGCATGGGCAATGACCGAAAGCGATTTTTAGAAGAGGTCATCGGCCTATCCTATGAAGGGGACCACATCCACTTTCACACCGCTCACAATCTTTTCCTTGATGTGCTGGTCAAGGGAGGTGTGGGGACGCTCGCTATTTTAGCGGCGAGTTGCATCTGGTTTTTCGGACTCGCCGTCAAGGCCGTGAAAACCGGTATCTTCGGTGATGAAGCGACTGCACTGACCGGTGTCGGATGGGTGCTGTTGTCTTTCTGGCCACCGTTCATTGTGATCAATCTTGTTGGTGAAGAAATGTTCACCGACAATCTGCAATTACATTGGACGATGCTGTTTGGTCTCTTACTGGGTCTCTTCAGCCTGGCTTCCTCCACCGACAGCCTGCGTCAGGGTTTGCCGGATATTCCGTCACCAATGCCTTAGCGCAACCTCCGTGACCGCATAATGTAACAACTTTTGGATACAACATGTAAGGTATGGTGAGCCTCTCGCGCTTTGCGCAACAAACTATTTCCAGCCTGCCGCATCTACGCCGTGCAGCCTTGTGGTTGATTGTCTCAGATACGCTGCTGCAAGGAGCCAGGTATGCCTTCATTTTGTACGTGGGGTATTGCTCCATCTCAATGCTGGGATCATTTTTGTTCGGGGCGGCATTGGGAGCGTTGCTGGCGGTGCTCGTCGATTTCGGTATCAATCAGCATTGGATTCGTCTACAAGGTTCGGATCCTGCACTGACCAGGCCTACCTTCACACGCGTGTTTCTAGCAAAAACCGGCCTGTCGATGCTGGGCATGGCGGTGCTCGTCGGGTTGGCCGGTGCAGGACTGTGGAGTATGGCGCTTATCCCGGCCATGGCTGCGGGACTGCTTCTGGCGACGTTGCAGGGATTGGCAGAAACCTGCGAGGCCATTGCCCTGGCGCGCCACCGGTATCGCCTGGTGTCGGTATTCCGCAGCTTGTTGAGCATAGCGCTGTATGGTGTTCCTTTGGTTCTGGGATGGGTCTTGGCGGAGCAGAACACGGAGGCGGGTATCTCTATTGCCTTACGCAGTGCCTCAATCGCGAGCGTCCTGATGCTCTGTGTCTATGCTTGTTACATGGCCGGTTCATTGCCGTCGAATTCTATTGGTCCAATGGGATACCGGGGTGCCTGGTGGGACGCGCGATGGCTGGGTCTGAATCAGACGGCGATCGTTGTCGATGTTCGGGCTCCGTTCGTCATCATGGGTTTCATGCTCGGTGAAGCGGCTGTGGGGTTGTACGGATTGGTGCAGCGGACGACGGCGATAGTGGAACTGGCCTGGGCGTCCATCTCCAAACTGCTTCTCAAATCGTATGCCGAGACGGCCGCCGCGAACGGAGGTAAAGACGTACGCAGCGATATACTCGTTGCCAGCAAGCTGACCGGATTTATCATGGCGGGCATGACGGTATTGGTATGGGCCATCAGCCTGTATGCCGCACAAGTGATGGAATTGTCCGAAGAGACGTCCGTCGCCTTGTCACTTCTGAGATGGGCGCTCGTGGCGATCAGCTTCAGTTCATTGAAACGGCCGCTCATCGCAGGACTTCTAGCTCTATACCAGGAGCGCGCGGTCTGTCGCATCAACGTATATTCCGCGGCGGTGGGGCTGGTCCTTATTCCGCTGCTCATTCTTTCACTGGGGATTTGGGGGCCGGTCATCGGCTGGATGTTGCTTGAAGCCGCGGCATGCCTGCTTCTTGTCCGTCACTTTTTGTCCGTTCCTCAGGCTCCGCGATCCACTGTGGAAGGCAAGTTGGCCCAACGCGTGGGCATTTGAAGGGCCGGCTGGATTGACGGCCATGATCGACGTAAAAGTTGCACTTGTTCACGATTGGCTCACCGGGATGCGCGGAGGGGAGCGCTGTCTCGAGGCCTTATGTGAACTTTTTCCCCGTGCTGATCTCTATACCCTTCTGCACATCAAGGGTAGTGTGTCGCCGACCATCGAGCGACACCATATCCGCACCAGTTTTATCCAATGTCTCCCGCGAGCCGCGACGCATTACCGATACTACCTTCCGTTGTTTCCCCTGGCCATTGAACGATTCCGGCTTCCAGAATATGATCTGGTGCTGAGTTCCAGTCATTGTGTCGCGAAAGGGATTCGGACACGAGGGGCGACGCATCTCTGTTACATTTACTCACCCATGCGGTACGTGTGGGATCAGTTTGAGAACTATGCCGGGGAGGGTCGCTCTGGCAATATCGCCCGACTTGGGATCGGGATCTTTCGAGCCCGTCTGCAATCGTGGGATGTGGCGTCGGCTCGACGGGTAGACCGGTTCGTCTCGATCTCCCACAATATCGCCGAAAAGGTCCGACGATACTACGGACGCTCAGCATCCGTCATTTATCCGCCTGTGGATTGGCAGGCGTTTCGAGCCTCAGAGAAGTCGGAAGATTTCTACCTGATGGTCACCGCATTCGCCCCATACAAACGGGTCGATCTTGCCATTCAGGCGTGCAATGTATTGAAACGACGTTTGAAGATCATCGGCACAGGTCAGGAGGAGGCAAGATTGCGGATGTTAGCGGGGCCGACCGTAGAATTCCTGGGTTGGCAGCCGGACGTGATTGTGCGAGAGCACTATGCGCGGTGTCAGGCCTTGCTCTTTCCAGGAGAGGAAGATTTTGGTATCGTCCCTCTTGAAGCGATGGCCTGCGGCAAACCCGTCATTGCATTCGGACGCGGTGGAGCCTTGGAGACGGTCGTACCATTGAGAGAGCCATCGCATCCCGCAGAGGTGCCAGCCTCGACGAGTCAAGGGAAGGAGGCTACGGGTGTGTTCTTTTCCGAGCAGACTCCGGACTCGCTTGTCCGCGCCATCGAGCTGTTTGAGCGCTCTCGGGCCGAGTTTAATCCCCATGCGATTAGAGCCCATGTTAGCAGTTTTGACAGAGGGCAGTTCAAAGCGCAGGTAAATCAGCTCGTCATCAACGCTCTGGCAGCAGGTGGCCGGCAGCCATAATGCTCAAGCGCCATGCCCAATTTCTCAAGAGCCTGCTGTTCCTTTTCGATCTCAGCCTGATTTGTCTTTGTTGGATCGCGGCCTACCACATCCGGTTCTCTGGAGTGGTGGAGCCTGTGACGAAAGGCATCCCTCCGCTTCACGAGTATCTCTGGTTGCTTATCCCGATCATCATCGTGTGGAGCGTGTCTTTTCAAGCGTTCGATCTCTATCGGCCACGTCGTATGGGCACTCATGTCGCAGAATTTGTCGATGTTGCCAAGGCGAGCACGTTATCCGTGCTGATCCTCGCTGCCATCACGTTCTTTTTGCGACAGTATGAGTTTTCACGGCTGGTCCTCGTATATTTCTTATTGCTCAATGTGCTCACGCTCGGTTTTTCACGGATGCTGTTTCGGGAAGGCCTGCGGTTCCTCCGACGGCGTGGATACAATCAACGGCATGCGCTCATTATCGGCACAAACCGGTTGGCCAGGCGGGTCGTAGAGGCGCTTTCGCATCATGCTGAATTGGGTGTGGCCGTGCAAGGATACCTGAGTTCCAACCAGGAGAAGGTCGGCGAACGGATTGCGGGCATCCCGGTGGTCGGGACCTACGGCAATTTGATTGATCGCGTGTCAGTCGGGATTGATATCGTCTTTGTTTGTCTTCCCCCGGAGGACGAACAGTGGGCGGAAAAGGTCTTTTCCACCCTCTCCACGACGATGGTCGAGGTCAAAGTGGTACCGGCCATCTGTGAGTTCACCACCCTACGGGCGGAAGCGGAAATGTTTGACGGGTTTCCCCTCATCACGTTTCAGGGGTCACCGCTTCATGGATGGAACCTGGTTCTGAAGCGGATCATGGATGTGGCGGGCTCGGCAACAGCGCTGACCCTGTGTAGTCCTTTAATGGTGTTGATCGCCATTACCGTCAAAGCAGTCTCGTCTGGTCCGATCTTGTTTCGTCAGGCCCGCATGGGACTCGACGGCCGTGCATTTGAAATGCTCAAGTTTCGCACCATGCATGTGGATGCGGAATCCGAAACGGGCCCTGTGTGGACTCAGCCGAACGATCAGCGACGAACGGCCATCGGTTCTTTTCTCCGGACCACGAGTCTCGACGAGTTACCCCAATTCTGGAATGTGCTCAAAGGCGACATGAGTATTGTCGGGC